>JALRCL010000626.1 GCA_023268575.1 Patulibacter sp. | reverse complement strand
ACGCCCTGCTCGATCAGCCAGTCCAGCCGCAGTCCACGGTCGCGGATGAAGGCGATGATCTCGTCGGCGTGGTCATAGGTGATGCGGCCGGCGGCATAGTCGATGTCCATGACGCTGTCGATCACGGCGCAGGCCGGGCCGTCTGGTTCCTGCACGACGTAAGAGATCGTGTTGGTCGCCGGGTCGAAAAAGCCGGTGACGATGGGCTTCAGGTCCATGTTCAGGGCGGGATGGGTCATGTCATGCCTCTTTCAGATGGCTGGCGCGCAGGGCGGCCAGGTGTTGCAGGCTGCGGGCGGTGAAGATGCCGAGCAGCATCGTGGTGGTGAACACATAGACCGGGGCGGTGAATGTCCCCATCATCGGGATCGATCCGCCGGGGCAGAAGCCCGACAGGCCCCAGCCCACGCCGAAGATCGCGGCACCCGCCAGGCGGCTGACCGCCGTCTCACCGGCGTGCAGGATCTCGCGTGGGCACTCGTCAACACACCCGCGTTTCTCTTTAATCGCTGAAACCCTCCCCACGAGAAAGGCCCCGCCATGATCCGTCTCCCCGGTGGACTGAACACCGACCTCTGCGACACCCACGCGAAAATGACCCGCCGCGACCTCCTGCGCGTCGGCGAGCCCCTCTGCTACCGGGCGCTCGCGACCCTCGAGCGGCTCGGGCTCGTCGCGGTCGACGCGGTGCTCGCCGGCAGCGGCCCGCCGCGCAAGCGCTACGCGGTGACGGCCCTGGGCCGGGAGCGGCTCGACGGCTGGCTCGCGACGCCCGAGCGGCGCCTGCGCGAGCTGCGTCCCGGCCTCCTGCTGAAGCTCCGCCTGCTCGAGCGGACGGGGGCGGACCGCCGCCCGCTGCTGCAGGCGCAGCGCGCGCTGCTGATCGAGCTCCTCGACGACCTCGGGCAGCCACCCGGCGACGGCGACGACACCGCCGCGCTGCTGGAGGGGTGGCGGCGCGCGGTCGGACGCGGGGCGCTCGCGTTCGTGCAGGAGCGCCTGGACGCTGAGCCCTGATCCGGCGTGGGCGGCGCCGGTCCACGTCCGTTACGACGTTCAGGACCGCCCAAGATCAGCCGGCGATGACCTCGAACTCCGCCGGAGGGAGATGCGCCGGAACGACTGGTCCGCCATCGGGCGGAACGTCCCCCCAGGGAGTCGGAACGAGGCGGTACGTGCCCGGCGTGGCGTCCGTTGGGACCGTGTAGCCGAGCGTGAACGTCTCGCCCGGGAACAGGGTGTGCACAACAGCAGGGGGGCCGCCTCCTTCGCGCGGGACGGCGACCCAACCCGACTGCGAGTCGAGCCGCTCGAGGCGCAGGTCAGGAGTGCTCTGCACGCACGTCTGTCCGGTGTTCCGCCACACGTACGTCACGGTGCCTCCGCGAACCACGTGGGTCCCTGTGACGCCCCCGTCCATGGACGTGCTTCCGGTGGTGCACGTGCTCGTGGGCGGCGCAGGCACGGGCATCGGCGTCGGCGGAGCAGGCGCGACGGGCGGCGCGGCCGCCGGCGTGGCGACCCACCGCCGGAAGACGGTCGTTCCAACGGCGACGCGTATCACGTACTTCGCCGAGCGCTGCGTGGTGACGGTGAAGCGCACGCGGGCGCGCTTGGCCGTCGAGCGGAGGGTGCGGCGCTGTGCCTTCGCCGTCCGATCGACCCGGACGACGCTGATTCGCACGGTCGGCCGCGACCGCGAACGCTCGAGCCGACGAACTGCCACCGACAGCGTCGAACCCGGCTTGACGCTCTTCGTCGTCCGATTCGTCGGCCACGAGATCACGATTCCTCGCGCTCGCAGGTTGGTGGTTGCCGACCGAGCAGACGCGTCCGCAGGACCGTCAAGCGGCAGCAGCACCGCCAGGGCAAGTGCGGCCCCTGCGAGGCTCGCGCCGAGGCGGGCTCCGGCAGCCAGCGTGGAAGCGCGTGGCGCACGCGGGCCCGTCCTGCGTAGGTATCTCACGACGTTGAGGGTCACTGGTGCCACCACGGATTCTGGAGGAGGAAGTCGACCGGACAGCGCGCGTCGAGTCGCCTGGCCGAAGGGACGTCAGGTGCGAGCGCCGGGAACGACGCGCCACAGGAGATGATCAACGACCTCACCTGGTAGGCGGGAGTATTGGGCCGCAACGACCAGATGATCGAGGCGACGCCCGCGGCGTGCGGTGCCGCCATGGACGTGCCCATCTTGCCGCCGTACCAGCCGGTGCCAGCGGTCGTGCTCACGACCTGTGTCTCGTCGCTTCCGCCAGGCGCCGCGATGTCGATAGACGGACGATGCATGGGTACTCCTGAAGCAGTCTCCCGGCCCCACACCTCCATCAGGAGCGTCCGTTTTCGCTCCGTCGGAACGGGTAGCCGACCGGCGACCCCGACCACGGAGGATCCCATGCCGCCGCGCGGTGTGAAGCCGGGCTCGAAGCGCGCCCGCCAGTACGAGCACGTCAAGGAGTCCCAGCTCGACGAGGGCCGGAGCGCGTCGCGCGCCGAGGAGATCGCGGCGCGCGTCGTCAACAAGGAACGCGCCCGCCACGGCGAGAGCGAGACCGCGTCGACGACGTCGACGCAGGACAAGAGCTCGGGCGAGCGCGGCGGCCAGCGGTCGGGGACGAACCGGCCGAAGGGCCGGACGAAGGACCAGCTCTACAACGAGGCGAAGAACCTCGGCGTGGAGGGACGGTCCTCGATGACGAAGGACGAGTTGCAGCACGCGATCGCCGGCAAGAAGTCCGGCTGATCGCTCCGGTCGAGTGCTCCCGACCCCTCTCGCGCGGCGGCCACGTGGCCGTCGCGCGGGGTCCGGGGCCGCCACGGCCGCGCGCCGGCGCACCGTCCGACACCGAGGGCACGCAGGCAGGCCGGGGCGCAGGTCAGTCGTCGGTGACCTCGACGCCGTGCCAGAACGCGAGCCGGTCGCGGATCTCGGCCGCAGCGTCCTTCGGCTCCGGGTAGAACCAGGCGGCGTCCTCGTTCACCTGCCCGTCGACCTCGATCGAGTGGTAGGACGCGGTGCCCTTCCACGGGCAGAACGAGGAGGTCGTCGAGTCGCGCAGGACGACGTCCGGGCGGACGGCGTCGCGCGGGAAGTAGTGGTTGCCCTCGATGACGACCGTGTCGTCGCTCTGGGCGATCGTCGTGCCGTTCCAGCGTGCGGTGGCCATGGGTCGAGCATGGCGCACCGCGTCGCGAACCCCGCAGTCACGGGCCGGCCGTCGTCCGGCGCGGCCACGAGTACGCGACGCGCGGCTGCCCGGCGACGTGCGGCCAGCTCGGCCCGGGTCCACCGGCCATCGGCCGCGAGGCGTCCGGAGGGTCGGCGGACCCGGCCTCAGGCGGGGTCGCCGTCGCGGTGCTCCGCGAACCCGGTGCGCCAGCTGGCCACCGCCGGGACCCAGCCGAGCTCGGCGCGCGCCCGCGCGTTCGACGCGCCGCGAGCGGCCGTCGCCTGGTGGACCGGGAGCTCGCCGACGAGCAGGCGCGCCAGCCACGCCGGCACCCGCCGCGGCGGCTTCGCGCCCAGCGCGGCGGCCAGCGCCGGCAGCCACTCGCGCATCGGCGCGGGATCGTCGTCGACGACGTTGTAGACGCCGGGTCCCCCGCGCTCGAGCGCGGCGACCGTCGCCCGCGCGGCGTCGAAGACGTGGACGAGCGACCACCGTCCGGCGCCCCCGCCGACGAGCGGCATCCGGCGGGCCCGGACGTCGTCGGCCATCGAGCCGTCCGAGGCGAGATACGTCCCCGGGCCGTAGAAGAACCCGAACCGCAGCGCGAGCCCCGTGAGGTGCGCGCTGCCGGTGACGCGCGCCTCGTTGTCGGTGAGGATCCGGACCATCTCCGCCGCCGGCGCCGCCGGTGCGTCCGTCCACGGGCGCGCGTCCTCGTCCAGGACGTCCGGGCCCTCCGGGGCGGTGAGGAACGAGATCGACTGCAGGACGTAGCGGCGGACCCCGTGCGCCTCGGCGGCGGCGAGCAGGGCCGCCGTGCCGTCGCGGCGCAGGCGGTTCGTGGCGCCGTAGAAGTCGTCGAGCCGGCGGGGGTCGTAGCGCTGCGGCAGGGCGGTGAGCTGGTCGATCACCGCGTCGGGCTGCACGTCGGCGACGACCGCGTCGACCGCCGCGGCGTCGAACGCATCGACGACCCGACCCTGCGCCCCGGCGGCGGCGAGCGCCGGCAGCCGGTCGGCCCGCCGCGTGAGGCCGACGACGTCGTGCCCGGCGGCGCGCAGGAGCGGGACGAGCGGGCGGCCGACGGCCCCGGTGGCGCCGGCGAGCAGGACCCTCACGACCGCTCCCCCGCCGCCGTCGTCGTGAGCGCGAGCGCGAGCGCCGCCAGGAGGGTGAGGCTCGCGCCGTCGAGGATCCCGACGGCGTCGCGGTGCGCCTCCCCCACGTCGAGCCAGTGGTTCACCGCGTGCAGCCCCAGCGTCGCGGCGGCCGCCGCAAGGGTGCCGGCCCGCAGCGCCGGCCAGCGAAGGGCCGCCAGCAGGGCGACGCCGATCCCCGCGTGGAACGCGGCGGCGTCGCCGAGGTAGTGCGCGTTGTAGGCCCCGAAGCCCCCGAGGCCGTCGTCGAAGAACGACCGAGGCCAGAAGCCGATCCACGCGCCGAGGACGAGGTGCGTGGCGGCGAGGGCGCCGACGCCGAGCGGCACGGCCGCCGGTTGGCGGAGCGCGCGGAGGGGAGCGGAGGCCATGCGCGCCACGCTAGGAGCAGTCCGGTCCCCTGGCAAGATCCACTTCGATGCCGGAATCGGGGACCAGTCGTGGCGGCGCCCCGAGCGGTCCCGAGCTGCTCCTGCCGCTGGACCGGACCGCCGCCGCGCCGCTGCGCACGCAGCTCGAAGCGGGGCTGCGCGACGCGGTCGCCGACGGCCGCCTGCCCGCCGGCGGGGCGCTGCCCTCGAGCCGCGCGATGGCCCGCGACCTCGGCGTCTCGCGACGGCTCGTCGTCGAGGCCTACGCCCAGCTGACCGCCGAGGGGATGCTCGTCGCCCGTCCCGGCGCCGGGACCCGCGTGGCGGACGTCCAGGCACCGGGGGCGCGCGTCGCGCCCCCGCCGGCGGCGACCGACCGCTCCGCCGTCGGCGGCCGGCACGACCTGCGCTACGACCTGTTCCCGGGCCACCCCGACCTCGGCGCCTTCCCGCGGTCCGCGTGGCTCGCCGCGCTGCGCGACGTGCTGCGCGAGGTCCCCGACCGGCGCCTCGGGTACCCCGACCCGACCGGCGCCCCGGAGCTGCGCGCGGCGCTCGTCGCGTACCTCGCACGGGCTCGGGGCGTCGTCGCCACGCCGGACCGCGTCGTCGTCCTGTCCGGCGCCGCGCAGGGGCTCGCGCTCCTCGCCCGGGCCCTCGCCCGCACCGGCCGGCGGGAGCTCGTCGTCGAGGACCCGAGCCTGCCCGCGCACCGCGAGCTGCTCGCGCACGCCGGCGCGCGCCTGCGGCCCGTGGCGGTCGACGCGGAGGGCCTGCGGGTAGCGGAGCTGCCGCCGGGCGGCACCTGCCTGCTGACCCCGGCCCACCAGATGCCCACCGGGGTCGCGCTGTCGCAGGAGCGGCGCACGGCGCTCGCGCGCTGGGCCCACGACGGCGGGCTCGTCATCGAGGACGACTACGACGCGGAGTTCCGCTACGACCGCGCGCCGCTCGCGGCGGTGCAGCGGCTCGCGCCGGACCGCACGGCGTACCTCGGGTCGGCGTCCAAGAGCCTCGCCCCCGGCCTGCGGCTCGGCTGGCTCGTGCTGCCCGACGCGCTGCTGGAAGCGGTGCGCGTGGAGAAGGCCCACGACGACATGGGCACGGACGTCCTGAGCCAGCTGACCCTCGCCCGGATGCTCGAGCGCGGCACCTACGACCGCCATCTGCGCGCGCTGCGCCGCCGCCACCGCGAGCGGCGCGACGCCGTCGTCGCCGCGCTGCACCGCCACCTGCCCGGCGCGCGCCCGCTCGGGGTGGCGGCGGGGCTGCACCTCACGCTCGAGCTGCCCCACGCGGTCGACCCGGCGGCGCTCGAGGCCGCGTGCGCGGCGCGCGAGGTCGCCGTCTACGGCGTCCGGGACCGCGCGTTCGTCCTGGGCTACGCGTCGCTGACGCCCTCCGCGCTCGACGAGGCGATCCGCCGGCTCACCGACGCGCTCGCGTCGCCGGGCGTCCGGCGCTGACCGCGCAGGTCCGCAGCACGCGGGTGGCGCGCACCGCGCGGCCCCGGGCGTCGCGTCCGCGGATCCGCACCACCACCCGCCCGGCGGGCACGCGGCCGAGGGCGATCCGCGCGCGCAGTCGGCCGCGGATGCGACGCACGCTCGCTCGCCGCCCGCCGTAGGTCACCCGTGCCCGGCGGAGGCCCCGCGGCAGCGCGATCGTCACCGTGCGCCGGGCCCGGCAGCGGGCGACCTCCGCGAGCGGCACCTCGTCCGCGCAGGCGGCGTCGCGCCCGATCCCGCCCGACAGCGGCAGGTCGCGCGACGAGCTCCCGACCTGCACCCGGTGGCAGCCCGGGACGACCCGCCAGCGCTCGCCCTGCACGTCCCAGGTCGAGAACGCGCGGTCGTCGAGGGGGAAGCGGACCCGGGTCGACGCCCCTGGGGCCAGCTGCACCTTCGCGACGCCGGCGAGCGCCCGCGGCGCGTCGTCGGGTCCGGTGCTCGGCCGTCCGAGGTAGAGCTGGGGGACCGCCGTCCCGGGCCGCGTCCCGACGTTCGTCACCCGCGCGCTGAGCACGAGCGCGGGACCCGGCTCGCGACGCAGGTCCTCCAGCGCGAAGCGCGCGTAGGAGAGGCCGTGGCCGAACGGCCACCGCGGGGCGATCCCGAGCGCATCGTAGTGGCGGTAGCCGATCCGCCGGCCCTCGGAGTACTCCGCGCGCAGCAGCACGCCGGGGTACTGGCGACGGTCGCGCGCGGTCGGCCAGTCGCCGTCCCGCGCGGGGAAGGTCACCGGCAGGCGACCGCCGGGATCCACGTCGCCGAAGAGGACGCGGGCGATCGCCGGTCCGGCCTCCTGACCCGGGTACCAGGCCTCGAGCACCGCGCCGACGCGGTCCGCCCATGGCGCGAGCACCGGGCCGCCCGTCTCCAGCACGACGATCGTCCGCGGGTTCGCCCGGGCGACGGCGTCGACGACCGCGTCGGGGTCGGTCAGGCCGATCTGGCCGAGCGGTCGCCCGCTGACGGGGTCCAGCGGCGCGCAGCGCAGCGCGAGGCACGGCTTGTCCGTGCCCTCGCTGGCGTAGTCCTCGACGAAGACGATCGCGGCGTCGGTGCCCCGCGCCGCCGCGGCCGCCGCCGCGGGGTCGCGACCCGGGTCGTACCGGACGCGCGCGCCCCCGGCGCGGGCGCGGATCGCCGCGAGCGGATCGCGGAACGCGAAGGGCTGGACGTTCGACGAGCCACCGCCGCCCTTGTAGCGCGTGGCGACCTCGCCGATCACCGCCAGCGACCCGGGGCGGTCGGGCAGCGGCAGCGCCGCGCCCCGGTTCTGCAGCAGCACCGTGCCCTGCTCGGCGGTGCGGCGGGCGACGGCGGCGTGCGCGGACCGGTCGATCGCGCCGTCGTCGGCACGGAAGGCCGGACGGTCGAAGACCCCGAAGCGGAGCATCGTGCGCAGGATCGCCCCGACGCGCCGATCGACCGTGGCCTCGCTGATCTGCCCGGTCGCCAGCGCGGCGCGCAGGAGCAGCGGCCCGTAGAGCAGGCCGAACGGCATCTCCTGGTCCGTGCCGGCGTTGACCGACGCGGCGGTGCTCTTCATCGCGGCGTAGTAGTCCGAGACGACGAAGCCGCCGAAGCCCCAGGTGTCGCGCAGGACGTGCTGGAGCAGCCGGCGGTTCTCGCACGCGAACTGCCCGTTGAGGCTGTTGTAGGCGCACATCACCGCCCCGACGCCGGCGCGTCGGACGGCGGCCTCGAACGGCGGGAGGTAGATCTCGTGGAGCGTCCGCTCGTCGATCCGGGCGTCGACGAGCCCCCGGCTGCCCTCGATCCCGGTCAGGGGCGGCAGGCCGCCCTCGCCCTCCTGGCTGTTCGGCGCGAAGTGCTTGACGGTGGCGATCACGCCCTGGCCCTGGGCGCCCCGGATCCAGCCGACGGCCGTCTCGGCGGCGAGGTACGGGTCCTCGCCGTAGCCCTCGAACGCGCGGCCGGCCAGCGGCGTGCGCATCGGCTCGACGGTCGGGGCGTAGACGAGGTCGCTGCCCTTGTGCCGGACCTCGGAGCCGATCACCGCGCCGTTCTCGGCGGCGAGCGCCGGATCGAACGACGCGGCGAGCGCGAGCGGCCCCGGCATGGCGGTGGCGCGCCCGACGCGCGGCCCGAACGGCCCGTCGGAGTGGCGCATCCGCGGGATCCCGAGGCGCGGCACCCCGTCGCTGACGCCGGTCGCCTCGGCGCTCGCGAGCTGATCGCCGGCCATGAGGCCGACCTTCTCGTCGATCGTCATCGCGCGCAGCAGGAGGGCGGTCCGCTGCTCGGGCGTGCGCGAGGCGTCGCACCAGGGGCGCTGCGCCGGGTCGCCGCAGCGGCCGTCGGCGCCCGCCGTCGCCGGCAGGGCGAGCAGCACGCCGAGGGCCAGCGCCGTCCGTCCCCACGCACGCCGTCGACCGGCGCGCCGCGTCCTCTCCTGCATCCCCGCCTCCGCCCTCCACCGCACGGCCCTGCGCCGTGCACCCGGGGCCACCGTAGTCCAGTTGCACTCGCGAGTGCAAGTCGGCCGCCGCGGGTGGCATGCTCCACCGGTGACGACCGCCCCGTCGCCCCGTCCCCGCCGGCCGTTCGACTTCGAGGCGATGCTCGGCGCGTTCGTCGAGCACGGCGTCCGCGACGCGTCGATGGAGCAGGTCGCGGCCGCCGCCGGCGTCTCCAAGCGGACGCTCTACCACCACTTCGCCGGCCGGGACGCGCTCTTCGACGCGGTCGTCTCGGCGTGCTGCGACCAGTTCACGACCGAGCTGTGGGAGCGGTACGCCGAGGCCGAGGCGCTGCCCGTCGACGAGGCGATCCGCACCGTGCTCGGCACGTTCCTCGGGCTCGCGCGCCACCGGCCCGCGCTCTTCGCCGTCCTCTTCCGGGCCGACGTCGCCGGCGCCGGTCGCGCGGCGGCGATCGTCGACGAGGCCCGCGCACGCGCGCTGCAGCGCGTGACCGAGCTCGTCCGCGCCCGGCTCGCGGCCGCGGGGCTGCCGAGCGGCGCGGTCGCCGAGCAGCTCGCGGCGGCGATGAGCGGGATGGCCCACGGGCTGGCCCGCGAGCTGGGGCGCCGACCCGACTGGTCCGAGCCCGCGCTGCTGGAGCTCGCCACCCACGTCTGGCTCGCCGCGCTCGCCGGCCTCGACCCCGCGCAGCTGCGCGCGGCCGAGGCGGCGACCCGCGCCTGAGCTCGCCGCTCGGCCGGAGTCCTCGGGACCCGGCACCGCGGGCCCCGAGGATCGGCGGACGCAGGCTCAGCCGCGCTG
>JALRCL010000597.1 GCA_023268575.1 Patulibacter sp. | reverse complement strand
GCAGCGACGCCATCGCCGCCTGGAGCTTGCTCGTCGAGACGCCGAGCGCCTCGGCCAGCGTGGCGAGCGGGTTCTCCGACGGCCCGCCGCCCGGGCCGCCTCCGCCCGGCCCGCCGCCCTGGCCGCTCTGCTGCCCCTGGCCGTCCTGGCCGGAGGAGTCCTGGCGGTTCGGCGTGGTCGAGGTGCCCGTCGAGGGCGTGGTCTGCGCGGCGGCCTGCTGCTCGGTGGCCGCGGCGTTGCTCGCCTCGTCGCCCGAGGAGGAACCGCAACCGATCGCGCCGAGGGCGGCGACGCCGCTCACGAGGAGGAGGGCGAGGGACTTGGGGTGGAGCATGCCGCCGAGGCTGCCGCGCCGCCCTGGGAGGTCGCTGGGGCGCCGCTGGTGGGGCGCCGAGACCCGGCGATCGCGTCGGGGCACGGCAGCCGGTCCACCCGGGGCGGGCCGGCGTCGACCGGCTCGGAGGCTCGAGCGCCGCCGGTGGCTCGGCGCGAGGTCAGGCCTCGGGCAGGCCCAGCCGCGCGAGCGCCAGGGCGCCGTCGCGGCTGCGCGCCACCGCGAGGAAGCGGGCGACGTGGCAGAAGACCGCGTCCGCGACGCCGCTGGCGCGCTGCAGCTCCTCGCCCTCCAGGCCGGCCCAGGGCTCGGGCAGGTCGCGGCGGTTCGCGAACCCGTGCGCCGCGGCGGGGACGGCCTGGACGCCCCAGTCGTTCGTGCGCGGGTAGACGACGAAGAGCACCTCCGGCGCCTCGGCGAGCACGACCTCGCGCCACGGCATGCCGCGGTCGAGCTCGAGGATCCGCCGGTCGCCGGCCGCGTCGCGCGCCAGCGCCGCGCGGACGAGGTCGGCGGCCCGCTCCCGGGCCTGCGCGCGGGCGAGCTCGTCGCGGAGGATCCGCTCGGCGACGTCGATCGCGTCGTCGAACGCCGCGCGCTCGACCTGCGCGCCGTCCTCGGTGTCCCACGGCGGGTTCATCGCCGCGATCGCGCCGCTGATCCCGTAGGGCTGCACGCCCTCGATCCGCGGGTCGTAGAGCTCCTGCCCGTTGTCGCCCGCGTCGATCGGCGTCACGAGCAGCGCGTCGACGGCGGCCCAGACGGCCTCGGACCCGGCGAGCTCGCGTCCGACCGCGCGCCAGACGAGGCCGAACGACGCGAAGCGGATGCCGTTCTCGCGCTCGCCGACCCCGCCCTGGTGGTGGTCGAAGTCCCCGGTCGCGGGATCGTGGCGACGGCCGACGTCCACGCGCAGCGCGCAGCGCGCCAGTCGCTCGGGGTCGCGACTGCGCACGACCTCCAGCGGCCCGCGAGCGAGCCGCAGCGTCGCCAGCGCGAACACCTCGTCGGCGTGGAAGGACCCGGAGTGGGTGCCGACGCGCAGTGGCTCGTCGGTCGTCGGGACGGCGTCGGACACGCGCGGACCGTAGCGGAGGGACCCGCCGGTCCGGCCACCGCTCGCCGGTCACGGCGCCTCGCTCGTGCCCCGGACCGGCATCCGGAAGCCCGGCGACCCGGGACACGGCCCGTAGGCGGTCCCCGAGCTCGTCGCCGTGTCGCAGGTCCGGTTCGGTAGGGCCGGCGGGTACGCCGGGTACGGCTCGGCGTGCAGGCCCGAGAGCATCACCGGGGTCGACCAGACGATCACCGAGAGGCAGCAGACCGCGATCGTCGCGAGCGTCGAGACGACGGTCCGGGCACGCTGGGCGAGGTGCGCGAGCCCGCGCTCCGTGATCCGCTCGCCGCGGGCGTCGACGAAGAACCGCACGAGGCCGAGCGTCGTGGCCCAGGCGACGATGTAGCCGAACTCGAAGAGCGACCAGTGATGGTCGCCGCCGGTGATCGGCACCGGCATCCCCGGCCCGCCCCACAGGTGCGGGCGGATCATGACGGTGCTCACGAGGACGCTCGTGAGCACCGCCGACCCCGCGGCCGCGGCGACGAGGCCGGCCGTGCCGATCCCCGGGCGGCGCCGCCGCAGCGCCATGAGCAGGTGCCCGATGAGCCGCGCCTCGATGACGAAGCAGACGTAGAGCGGCACGATCATCACGACCGGGAAGGCCCCCTCGCCGGCCGCCGGGCTGACGATCCCCGGGGCGTTCGCCCACCAGTCGTTGAGGTTCAGCGGCCAGTTCGAGCTGTAGAACCAGATCGGCTGGATCCAGTTGACGAAGGTGTCCCAGAAGCTCGCGCAGACGAGGCCGATGGCGAGCTTGCCGTCGAAGCTCAGGCGCCCGAGTCGGCGGCTCTCGCGCACGACGGAGGCGACGACCCAGAGCGCCAGGAGCCAGAGCCCGCCGGTCAGCACCCAGGCGACGACGCGACTGGAGCTCCCGGTGTCGCGCCCGGTGGTGACCTCGGTCGGCCCGTCGGCGAGCCAGCCGGCGAGCGTCCACGCCATGTAGACGACCAGCGCGACGCCCACGAGGGCCAACCAGTGGGCCGGACCCGCCCGCCGGGCCACCGGCCGTCCCGCCGGGACGCCACCCGCGGCGGGACGCGGAGCGGATGGCGCAGCCGTTGACATGCGTCAGAATCTAACGCTCATTCGATTCTTGCGTCAAGGCGCAGGAGCGCCAGCAGCGTCGCCGTCCGCTCGGTCGCGTCGTGCGCCGGGCGCCCGTCGCGACGCAGGCCGCTGTTCATCGCCCCGATCAGCAGCTCGGCCACCAGCGGCGGCGGACCCGGCGGCAGCGCACCGGCCCGCTGCGCCGCAGCGACGATCGCCGCCCAGGTGCCGGCGTACTCGGCCAGCAGGCGGTTGCGCTCGCGCGCGAGCTCGTCCGGCAGGCCGGCGTCGTCGCGCAGCACGAGCGCCCCGTACGCCCCGAGCTCGTCGAGCGCCCGCACGTGGGCGCCCACCGCACGGCGCAGCGCCGCGACGGGATCGCCGGAGGCCTCGCCGACGGCCTCGGCGACCCGCGCCGAGGCCCGGCCGACGGCCTCGCGGATCGCCGCCTCCACGAGCGCCGTCCGCGAGGGGAAGTGGAAGTACAGGCTCCCGGGCCGCAGCTCGGCGCGCGCGGCGATCGCGGCGACGCTCGCCCCCTCGACCCCCTGCTCGGCGAGGACCTCCGCCGCCGCGTCGAGGATCCGCCGCCGCGTCCGTTCGCCCTTCGTCGCCCCCGCCCCGGTCATCCCGGCAGTATCCGCGCGCCGGCGTGCCGATGCCTGCGCCGGTCCGCGCCCCACCACGGCCGGGCACGACCTCCTACCGCCGCCCGGCCCGGGCCGGCGACCGGACCGCGCCGCCGCCCGGGGACCGCCTCAGCGGTCGCGCGCGATCCGGACCCAGACGTGGCCCTTGACGCGGCAGCGGTCCCGGACGACCTGGCCGTCGGGGCCGATCGCGCGCGCCTTCGCGCCCTTGCCCGTCGCCGCCTCGCAGAGGCCGGAGAAGGTCACGCGCCGCGCGAGCGACCGTCCCGCCTTGAGCTTGCGGAGCGTCGCGCCGTCGATCCCGAGCGGCACCGTCAGCCCGGTCGTCCGCGTCGGCAGGACGCTGAGGCCGAGGGCCGGCCGCACCTCCGGGTCCGACCCCGCGACCGGCAGCTCGCAGCCGTCGACGCCGAGCTTCAGCGACCCGCCGTTGACCCGCGTCACGGCGAGCACCACCGGCACGCCCTTGCGCCCGGGCACCGGCACGCCGGCGATCGCGGCGCTCATGTCGCCCTCCGCCTGCCCGCACGGCCCCGGGTCGGGCACCGGCACCTCGGGATCGGGCGCACAGAAGTTCGTCTTCGAGAGGTGCTCGATCTCCGTCGTCGTCCGCGCCTCCCCGACGCCGCGCGAGCGGCCCTCCGTCGACCCGACGAACCGCGGCGAGGTCGTGACCCTGATCGCGCGCGGTCGGCCGAGCTCGAGGTCGACCGTGTGGACGAGGTCGTACCTGCGGCCCGGACCGCACGTGCGGGTCGAGTCGAAGCGGCGCGTGATGACGTAGCGGCCGGCGACGTCGATCGTCGCCGCGAACTCCTTGATCCCGGCGATCTGGACCGGGGAGGCGACCGGGGCCAGCGTCAGCCCACCGCCCGTGGCGAGCGCGAGCAGGAACGCGAGGAGGGCTGGGCGGGCGCGACGCATCCCGAGCACGCTAGGCCGTGGGCGGGCGAGGCCGCATCCGTGGGACCACGGATCGGCTCCGGGCGGCGACCAGGCCACCGGGCGACGCGGTGCGTAGCCTTGGGAGGGCGGTGCCCGACGCTCCCACGACCCCCGATCTGCGCGAGCGGCTGGCCGGCCTCTCGCTGCGCGACGAGCACCGCCTCGCGCGGCGCGTCGACCGCCTGCGCCACCAGCGCGACGACGCCGTCCGCGCCCGCGAGCTCGGCCGGCTGGTCGGCGAGATCGAGCGTGCGGAGCAGCGGATCGCCGCGCGGGTCGCCGCGCGACCGGCACGGATCTCCTACCCCGAGGAGCTGCCGGTCTCCGCGCGGCGGGACGACCTGCTCGCCGCCCTGCGCGACCACCAGGTCGTCGTGGTCGCCGGCGAGACCGGATCGGGCAAGACGACGCAGATCCCGAAGCTCCTGCTCGAGCTGGGACGCGGGATCCGCGGCACGATCGCCCATACCCAGCCGCGGCGGATCGCCGCGCGGACCGTCGCGCAGCGGATCGCGGACGAGCTCGACGTCGAGCTCGGCGACGCCGTCGGCTACTCCGTGCGCTTCAACGACCAGGCGAGCGAGCGCACGCTCGTGCGGCTCATGACCGACGGCCTGCTGCTGGCCGAGATCCAGCGCGACCGGCTGCTGCGCCGTTACGACACGCTCATCATCGACGAGGCCCACGAGCGCAGCCTCAACATCGACTTCCTGCTCGGCTACCTGCGCCGCCTCGTGTCGCGCAGGCCCGACCTCAAGGTCATCCTCACCAGCGCGACGATCGACGTCGAGCGCCTCTCCGCGCACTTCGGCG
>JALRCL010000563.1 GCA_023268575.1 Patulibacter sp. | reverse complement strand
CCCTGCTGCCAGTCGGCCGGCGTGGCGAGCTTGTGCTTCGCGGTCAGCTGCAGCGAGTCGAGCACGCGCAGGATCTCGTTGAAGTTGCGGCCCGTCGAGGCCGGGTAGGTCAGCGTGAGCTTCAGCTTCTTGTCCGGGCCGATCACGAAGACCGAGCGGACGGTCTGCGTGTTCTCGGCGGCCGGCGGGATCATCCCGTAGAGATCCGCGACCTTCCGGTCCGGATCGCCGATCAGCGGGAACGCGGGGCGGGCGCCCTGGGTCTCCTCGATGTCGTCGGCCCACTTCTCGTGGTCCGCGACGCCGTCGACGGAGATCGCGATGATCTTCGTGTTGCGCTTCTCGAACTCCGGGGCGAGGCGGGCGGCCGCGCCGAGCTCGGTGGTGCAGACCGGCGTGAAGTCGGCCGGGTGGGAGAACAGGATCCCCCAGCTGTCTCCGAGCCAGTCGTGGAACTGGATCTCGCCCTGCGTCGTCTGGGCCTGGAAATCGGGAGCGGTGTCCCCGAGCTGCAACGTCATTGGATCGAGCTCTCCGTAGAGGGAAGTCGGCGGTCGAACCGAATACTGTCAAAACTCGTCCGGTTTCACGCATTCCACCCGTGAGACGTCGTATTCCGATCACGACGGGAGCACGGGCGCCGCGGTCGGCGAGCGTCGCCGCACGCCCGATCCGGCGACGGCGACGGACGCGGCCGCGCCGCATGCGACGACCTGGCGCGCCTTCGTCGTCCAGCGCGGCCGGGGCGAGGTGGGTGGCTCGCTCCACGGCCGGGTTTGTCAGTCGGGGCGGCCGGATTCGAACCGGGGGCGGCCGGGGCGAGGTGGGTCCTCTCCACGGCCGGGTTTGTCAGTCGGGGCGGCCGGATTCGAACCGGCGACCCCCGGCACCCAAAGCCGGTGCGCTACCAGGCTGCGCCACGCCCCGAGCTGGCCGGGGCAGTATAGGTCCGTCCGCGGATCGGGCGGTGCCATACTGGATGCTCCTCCCTCCCTCACGGAAGGTTCCCGACGATGAAGGTTGCTGCTCGCGCGGTCCGCGAGGACCAGTTCCGCCACGCGGTCCGGATGCGGACCCACACGGTGGTGGTCGACGAGCCATCCGAGCTCGGTGGGCACGACGACGGACCCACGCCGCAGGAGCTGCTGATCGGCAGCCTCGCGTCGTGCACGGCGATCACGCTCCAGATGTACGCCGAGCGCAAGGGCTGGGACATCGGCGATCTCGAGGTCGAGTGCCGCTACCAGCCGGCCCCGGAGCGCGGCTGTCCGACGCGGATCGAGCTCGTGCTCCACGCGGGCGAGGGGATCGACGACGACCAGCTCGAGAAGCTGCGCGTGATCGCGACGAAGTGTCCCGTGCACCGGATCCTCGACGGCGAGGTCATGTTCGACGAGCGGGTCGAGCGGGTGGCCCGGGTCGCGTGACGGCGACGGCGGGCGGCGACGCCCTGCGGTCGCAGCTGCGCGAGGCGCTGCTGGCGCCGGAGCACGCCGCCGGTCTCACGGCGAGCGGCTCGACGCGCGCGGCGGTGCTCGTGCCGCTGCGGGAGCGGGACGGCCGGCTCGACGTCGTCCTGACGCGCCGGCGCAGCGACATGCGGCGACACGCCGGCGAGATCGCCTTCCCGGGCGGTCGCGCCGATCCAGAGGACCCGTCGCTGACCGCGACGGCGCTGCGGGAGGCGGAGGAGGAGATCGGGTTGCCCGCGGGCAACGTCGAGGTGCTCGGCGCCCTGCCGCCGGTGGGCACCATGGTCACCGGCTACGCCGTCTATCCCGTGGTCGGCTGGATCGAGCACCCGGGCGCGTGGCGGCTCTCGCCGCGCGAGGTCGATGCGGTGCTCGAGCTCGATCTCGCCGCGGTCCGCGACGGGTACGAGCGCAAGCGCCTCGTGCGGCGCGGCATCCCGTTCCTCACGGACGCCTACGTCGTCGACGACCACCTCATCTGGGGCGCGACGGCGCGGATGCTCGGCGAGCTGTTCGACCGCGTGTCGGACGTCGTGCCGACGCTCGCCGCGCGCGGCTGAGCGCCGACCGGCTCGCGATGGTCAGCCGCGCGGCTGGCCGAGGATCCGCTCGATGGCGTCGGCGGTCGACGCCGCCCACCCGTCCACGTCCTCGGGGTCGTGGTAGAGCAGGCCCCAGGGGATCTCGTTGTGCCGGCAGAGCCGCTCGACGGTCCGGGCGCCCTGGCTCAGCAGCTCGACCGGCAGGCTCCCGGAGCACTCGTAGAGCACCCCGCGGACCGTCGTGTCGATCGTCCGCTCCAGCAGCATCTCCAGCCGGGTCGTGTGGAGCGCCCGCACGCCGTCGGGGTCGCCGTCGGCGGTGCCGAGGGCCCAGACGAGGACGGTGACGTTGTCCAGCGCGTAGCGCAGCGTCCCGATCCGGTCCGGGTCGCCGTCCCAGGGCTCCCCGCCGGCGTCGCGGATCGCGTCGTGACGGGCGACGTCGCGGGTGACGACCCGCACGGCGTGCCCGTCGGCGGCCAGCGTCCGGGTGAGCCGCAGGCCGCGTTCGCCGCCGCCGACGAGGAGGAGGCGCATCAGGC
>JALRCL010000550.1 GCA_023268575.1 Patulibacter sp. | reverse complement strand
ACTGGTCACGGGGCTTGCGCTTTTCGTGCTGATCACGGTCCTTGCGCCGCTCTCGGGGGCGCATCTGAACCCTGCGGTGACACTTGTTGTCACCCTGAGCGGCGGGATGACTGTCCGCCGCGCGCTAACCTTCGGGCTGGCGCAGATCGGCGGTGCCTTTGCCGGCACTGCGCTGGCGCATCTGATGTTCGCCCTGCCGCCCTTTACCGCCTCCCAGATCGAGCGGGCCTCGGGCGGGCTCTGGCTGTCAGAGCTTGTGGCCACATTTGGCCTGATCTTCGTGATCCTGGGAGCCATCCGGGCGGGCGGTCCCCTCGCCGCACTGGTCGGCGCCTATATCACGGCCGGCTACTGGTTCACCGCCTCAACCGGATTTGCCAATCCCGCAATGACCCTGGCCCGCGCCGTCACCGGCACCGGCGCCGGCCTGCGGGCGCAGGACCTGCCGCCCTATCTTGCGGCGCAGATCGCCGGGGCGGTCCTGGCCTGGGCGCTGGGCCGCTGGCTTTTCGCCGCGCCCCGGCCCGGTCAGGAACCCTGATCCGCCAAGGCCGCGTGCCCCGAAGCAGTCAGGGCGTAGACCCCGCGCCGGACCCGCTCGAACCAGCCGTAATGATCGTCGCGCATCAGCTCCGCCGCCCGCCTGACCCCCGCGGCGCGCGCCACGTCGGCCGCCTTCCTCTCGCCGCCCGCCAGCACCGCCGCGCAGCGCAGCGCGTCCTGCCGGTAGGCGGTCATCCGCTTGATGCCCGTGGTGCCCCCGGTGTTCGGATCGCCCACCCGTTTGTGAAACTCCTTCAAGAGCGCCCCCAGCCGCCGGGCATTCCTGCGCGGCGCATAGGGCGCGGGGTCAAGATGCGGCTCCACCTCATCGCCCCGGACCGCCAAGAGGCCCAGACCCAGCCTGCGGCACAGGGCCACGATGTCGCGGTAGCGCAGCTTCCAGCCCCGCTCGCCCGAGACGGGAACCGCCAGATACACATCGTCGACCAGTGCCTGCCGCGCTACGCCCTGCATCACCAGCGCCAGCGAAAAGGTCAGCTTCATCTCGACCACGACAGGCGGCTCGTCCCCGCGCAGCGCCAGGATGTCGCAGGCGCCGATCTCGGCCTTCACCTCATAGCCCTGCGCCTCCAGAAAGGCCTTGAGGGCGGGATACATGTCCGCTTCGCGCATGGCCCCTTGAACCACGTTCCGGCGCAAGGAAAAACCCCCGGCCTTGCGGACGGGGGTCAATCGGGCTTGGGGATCGCTCCCCCAGTGTCGCTAACGTCTTGAAACCGCGGCTTGCGCCGAGATTACATGCCGCCTTCGCGCTGAAGCTTCTTCCGCGCGAGCTTGCGCGCACGGCGCACGGCTTCGGCGGATTCGCGAGCTTTCTTGACGGAGGGCTTCTCGAAATGCTGCTTGAGCTTCATTTCGCGGAACACGCCTTCGCGCTGGAGCTTTTTCTTGAGGGCCCGTAGGGCTTGCTCAACGTTATTGTCGCGGACGCTGACCTGCATGTGGTTTTCACCACCTCTCTAAGTTAAAGTTGCACAAATTGTGCAGGCGCGTGGGCTGTAGCAAACCACGGGGCGCTTGTCCATGAAAGAAGGGCGGGCGGCATGAACGAGGGCGAAAAGTCGATGGCAGAGGCAAAAGCGCGGCTTTTGGCAGCCGCGGCCCCGCATGTGCCGTTTGACGGCTGGTCACAGACGACCTTTCGCGCCGCCATCTCTGATTCGCAGATGCCGCCCGGTCTGGCGCAGGCGCTTTTTCCGCGCGGCGGGATTGATCTGGCGGTCGAATGGCACCGCGCGGGTGATGCGGGCATGGCCGAGGCGCTGGCACGGCGAAACGACCTGGGGGCGCTGAAATTTCGCGCGCGGGTGGCCCTTGCGCTTCGCCTGCGCCTTGAAGCGACCGACCGCGAGCTTTTGCGGCGCTCTTCGGCGCTCTTTTCCCTGCCGGCCCACGCGGCCGAGGGAGCGGGCCTGATCTGGGCCACCGCCGATGCGGTCTGGCGCGCGCTGGGCGATGGGTCGCGCGATGTGAACTGGTACACCAAACGCGCCACGCTTTCGGCGGTCTGGGGGGCAAGCGTGCTCTTCTGGCTTGGCGATGAGAGCGAGGGTCAATCCGCCACCTGGGATTTTCTTGACCGGCGGATCGAGAACGTGATGTAGTTTGAAAAGGCCAAGGCGGCCTTTGCCGAAAACCCGCTGGGGCGGGCGCTTCTGAACGGGCCTTTCAGGATACTGGAGCGGGTGCGCGCGCCCCAAAGCCGCGGCAATCTGCCCGGCCAAGGCGAAAGGCCGGCAGAGACATGACCCTGTCCAGCGCAATGCTTGCGATCGAAATCAGCACGCCCGGCGGGCCGGACGTGCTGCGCCCGGTTTCGGCCCCGGTGCCCGTGCCGGGGCATGGGCAGATCATCGTGCGCCTGGCCTGTGCCGGGGTGAACCGCCCCGATGCGCTGCAACGCGCCGGGGCCTATGCGCCGCCGCCCTCGGCGGAGGTCTCCAGCAGGGTGAGCGACCACGGCAGCCAGGCGCCGGACTCGGGGTCGGGCTTGTAGCCGGCGTAGGCGGGGCCGCCGTTCGCGCGGACGGCGATGAGCTTCGAGCCGCGGCAGGCGGCGCCCTGGCCGAGCATGAACTTCCCGACCTCCTCCGGGCCGCGCAGCCAGAGCGGCAGCGGCGGCATGTCGAAGGCGACGTCGTAGCGCAGCAGCGCGACGATCCGGTCGATGTCGTAGTCGGCGAACGCCTCGAGGTACTGCTCCAGCAGGCGGCGCTCGTCCTCGTCGCTCGGCCGGGCCGGAGCGTCGCCGTCCTCGAGCGCCAGCTCGTCGAGCGTCGCGCGCGCCCGCTGCAGGGCGCTGTTCACCGAGGCGACGCTCGTCTCGAGCAGCTCGGCGACCTCCTTCGCGCTCCAGCGCAGGACCTCGCGCAGGACGAGGACGACGCGTTGGCGCGCCGGCAGGTGCTGCAGCGCGGCGACGAACGCCAGGCGCAGCGTCTCGCGCTGCGCGGCCTGGCCGGCGGGATCGCCGGGCAGCGCCGTCTCGATCCGCCCGTCGGCGACGGGGAGGACCCAGCTGGCCTCGGGCAGGCCGGCGCCGAGCAGCGAGTCCGCGGTCCCCGGCTCGGCGAGGTCGACCGGCCGCGCGCGGCGCTTGCGGCCGTCGAGCAGGTCGAAGCAGACGTTCGTCGCGATCCGGAAGAGCCACGACTTCAGCGCCGCGCGCTCGACGAGCGTCTCGCTGCGGCGCCACGCGCGCAGCATCGTCTCCTGGACCGCGTCCTCGGCCTCGAAGCCCGAGCCGAGCATCCGGTAGCAGTAGCCCGTCAGCGCGGGCCGCAGGCGCTCGAGGTCCTGCTCGAAGGGGGCGCCGGCCGCGCGGGCGCGGGCAGCGGAGGGGGAAGCGGCCATGCCGGCCCATCGTAGGGCGTCCGGTCTGCGCCGTCACTTGGGCGAGCGGGAACGCGCCACGTTCGGGCGGGGTCGATGAGTCCTCGTCGGGGTCCCCGTCCTTGCTGCCGACCCCGACGAGCGGCCGCCGCGCCGGATCGCCGGAACCCACCCCGCACCAGGAGCCACCCGATGTCCCGCCTGCTGTTCCTCAACCTCCCCGTCGCCGACCTGGCGCGCAGCCGCGAGTTCTTCGCCGCGCTCGACTTCACGTTCAACGAGAAGTTCAGCGACGAGGGTGCCGCGTGCATGGTCGTCAGCGACCAGGCGTTCGTCATGCTGCTGCAGCGCGAGCGCTTCGCGGAGTTCACGGTGAAGCCCGTCGCCGACGCCCGGGAGGCGACCGCGCTGACCGCCGCCGTCAGCGCCGACAGCCGCGAGGCCGTCGATGCCTTCGCCGAGGCGGCGCTCGCCGCCGGCGCGACGGCCGCGAAGGACCCCCAGGACTACGGCTTCATGTACGGCCGCAGCTTCCACGACCTCGACGGCCACCTCTGGGAGGTCATGTGGATGGACCCGGTCGCCGTGCAGGACGGCCCCGAGGCCTACGCCGAGGCCCAGGCCTGATCGAGGCCGGCGACGCCCCGTGCGCCGGACCGTCCCGTCCGTCCGGCGCCGTCCGACCGCTGCCGCGCGACCGTCCCGGGTCGCGCGGCAGGCGCAACCGCGGCTCCCGCGTCTCTGCGCGCTCATCGCGTGTCGGCGATCCCGAGCCGGCCGCCCGACAGCCGCCGCTCCAGCTCGTCGAGCAGGGCGAGCCTGCCGACCGCCTCGAACCGGACGTCGCCCCGGCCGAGCGTCACGGGCCGGACGATGTCGAGCACGGCGAGCGCCAGCACTGCTCGGGTGCTCGACCCGCCGCGCTCTTCAGCTGTCGAAGCCGAGGCCGAGCCGGTCGAGCGTGCGCAGCCACAGGCCGCGGCGTCCCGTCCGGTCCGCGGCGGCGAGCCGGTTGCGCGTGATCGCGATCCCCGTCCAGCGCAGCGGCTCGGGCGGGAACGGCACGGGCCGCTCGCGGACGTAGCGCAGCGCGGTCGCCTCGCTCTCCCGGCCGTCGAGGAGGTCCAGGGCGACCTGGGCGCCGAACCGCGACGCGCCGACGCCGAGGCCCGTGTACCCGGCGACGGCGCTCGCCCGCCCGTCGTGCGCGAGCGCGAAGAACGCGCTGAAGCGGCTGCAGGTGTCGATCGCCCCGCCCCAGCGATGGGTGAAGCGCAGCCCGCGCAGCTGCGGGAACGCGACGAAGAACTGCTGCGCGAGCCGCGCGAACGTCGGGTCGTGGTCGTCCAGCGACGGACGCACGGGATTCGCGAACCGGTGCACCGCGTCGTAGCCGCCCCAGAGGATCCGGTCGTCGCGGGTCAGGCGGAAGTAGTGGAACTGGTTCGCCCAGTCGCCGATCCCCTGGCGCCCCTCCCAGCCGATCGCCGCGCGCTGCTCGGCGCTCAGCGGCTCCGTCATCAGCACGTAGTCGTAGACCGGGACGATCCGCCGCCGGACCGCCGGCAGCAGCTGCCCGTAGGCGTTCGTGGCCAGGAGCACCCGGCGCGCGCGGACGCGCCCACGCGGGGTCACGAGCAGCATCGCCCCGGACGGCCCGTCGGGCTCCAGCGCGTCGACCGGCGTGTGCTCGGCGATCCGCACGCCGGCGCGCAGCGCGGCGGCGCGCAGGCCGAGCGCGAGCTTGCCGGGATGCACGAGCGCGGCACCGGTGCGGTCCGCCAGCGCGCCCTGCACGATCGGCGAGCGCAGCTGCGCCCGCGCCGCGTCGGGGTCGAGGACCTCGGCGTCGTGGCCGTGGGCCCGCAGCAGGGCGGCCTCCTGCTCCGCGTCGTCGGCGTGGGCCGGGTCGAGGAGGATCGTCAGCTCGCCGGTGCGCTCGAGCTCGGCGTCCACGCCGAGACGCTCCAGGTCGGCGATCAGCGCCTCGTGCCCCTCGAGGCCGAGGCGCTCGAGCGTCGCGAGCTCGTCCGGGAACCGCTCGTGCCCGTTGCCGATCCCGTGGGTGAGCGACGCGACGCAGAAGCCACCGTTGCGGCCGCTGGCGCCGAAGCCGCAGGTCTGCGCCTCGAGCAGCAGCACGTCGCGGGAGGCGTCCTCGCGCTTGGCGTGCAGCGCCGCCCACAGCCCGGTGAACCCGCCGCCGACGACGCAGAGGTCCGCGTCGACCGGGCCGACGACCGCCGGCGCGAGGTCCGGCAGGGTCACGTCGGCCGCGGCCGGATCGAGCCAGAACGGCCGGACCGCGGCGTCAGCGTAGCTCGCGCGGTCGGTGGCCGTCGGCGGCGTGCGGGGCCACGGGACGCTCATCGCCGGACCGTCCGGGCGACGCTCGCCGAGGCGCTCATCGCGGCACCGCGTCCGGGTCGACGTAGGGCAGCGCGCGCAGCGCCAAGTGCACGGTCATCGTCTGCTCGGGGTCGGAGAGGTCGGCGCCGAGCAGCTCCTCGAGCCGCGTCAGGCGGTTGTAGAGCGCCTGGCGGTTGAGGTGCAGCGCTCGCGCGGTCTCGGCCTTGCGCCAGCCGTTCGCGCAGAGCGCCTCGAGCGTCGGCAGCAGCGCGTGCTTGCGCTGGGCGTCGTGCTGGAGCAGCGTCCCGAGCCGTCGCCGGACGAACGCGGCGACCTCCGCGTCGTCGCGCCAGCGCCAGAGCAGCCGCTGCAGCTCGAGCGCCCCGGCGTCGTGCCAG
>JALRCL010000476.1 GCA_023268575.1 Patulibacter sp. | reverse complement strand
GCCGCGTGGCCGGCCCGCACATCACGCGCTACGAGCTGCGGCTCGCGCCCGGGATCAAGATGAACAAGGTCGGCAACCTCAAGGACGACCTCGCCTACGCCCTGGCCGCGACCGACATCCGGATCCTCGCGCCCGTGCCGGGGAAGACCGCGGTCGGCGTCGAGGTCCCGAACAAGCGCCGCCGCGTCGTGCACCTCGGCGACGTCTACGACGATCCGCCCCAGGGCGAGACGCCGCTGACGGTCTGGCTCGGCAAGGACGTCTCCGGCGCGCCGATCCACGCCGACCTGGCGAAGATGCCGCACCTGCTCGTCGCGGGCACGACCGGCGCGGGCAAGTCGGGCTGCGTCAACGCGATGCTCAGCTCGATCCTCCTGCACGCCACGCCGGACGACGTGCGGCTCGTGCTCGTGGACCCCAAGCAGGTCGAGCTCAACCACTACGAGTCCGTGCCGCACCTGCTCACGCCGGTCATCACGAGCCCGAAGATGGCGGCCAACGCGCTCCAGAACCTCGTGCGCGAGATGGAGTGGCGCTACGGCGTGATGAGCGTCAAGAAGACGCGCAACCTGCCCGAGCTCAACCGCGTCCGGATCGACGAGGGCGACGAGCCGCTGCCGTACATCCTCTGCGTCATCGACGAGCTCGCCGACCTCATGATGGTCGCGCCGGCCGACGTCGAGGACGCGATCATCCGCATCGCGCAGAAGGCGCGCGCGGTGGGCATCCACCTCGTGCTCGCCACGCAGTCCCCGCGCGTGGACGTCATCACCGGCATGATCAAGGCGAACGTCCCGTCGCGGATCGCGTTCTCCGTCTCGTCGCAGACGGACTCGCGGGTGATCCTCGACCAGAACGGCGCCGAGTCGCTGCTGGGCCGCGGCGACATGCTCTTCAACCCGGTCGGCTCCTCGAAGCTCACCCGCATCCAGGGCGCCTACATCGACGAGGCGGAGATCGCGGCGCTCACGCGCCACTGGGCGACCCAGGGCGAGCCGGAGCTGCGCGAGGACCTCCTGGAGGCCGCGGAGGAGGAGCCGGCCGACGACGGCGGCGGGGACGACCTCGACAACGACAGCGATCCGCTGCTCGCCGACGCCATCGAGCTCGTGGTCGAGATGGGCGCCGCGTCGACGTCGGGCCTGCAGCGACGCCTGCGCGTGGGCTACACCCGCGCCGGTCGCCTCGTCGACATGATGGAGCGGCGCGGGATCGTCTCGGCCTTCGAGGGCTCGAAGGCCCGCCAGGTCCTCATCTCCCCGATGGACCTCCCGCGGGTGCTGGCGCAGGCGCGCGGCGACGCCTCGACCGCGGCCGAGTCCGCGGAGGAGCCCTCGGGCCCGAGCGCCCCGCCGATGGAGGACGTGGGCGACGACGACGACCGCACGGGCGAGCACGCGGCCCTGTCCTCGACGGGCGCGTGAGCGTGCTCGGGACGCGACTGCGCGCGGCGCACGGCCGGGGTCCCGCAAGGGGCCGACCGAGCCCCGCGGCGGCGGGCCAGTAGCCTTCCCCGCCGATGGCGGAGATCGGTGCCACCCTGCGCGAGGCGCGCATGCGCGCGGGGATCGACATCGCCGAGGTCGAGGCGCGGACGAAGATCCGCGCCAAGTACCTCCGCGCGCTCGAGAACGAGGAGTGGAACCTGCTCCCAGGTCCCACGTTCGTCAAGAGCTTCCTGAAGACGTACGCCGAGGCCCTCGGACTGGACGCGAAGCTCCTCGTCGAGGAGTACAAGTTCCGCCACGAGCCCTACGAGGGCGGTGCCGCCGGCGTCGGCTCGCGGCGGGCGGGCCCGCGGCGTCCCGGCGGAGGAGGCGGGGGCGCGTTCGGTCCGCCCAAGCGCGGCGGCGCCCTGCCCCTCGTCCTGCTCGTCGTCGTGGTCGGCGCGATCATCTACGCCGTCTTCGCGCTCTCGCAGGGCGAGCGGGACGCGTCGCCGCCGCCGACGACGACCGAGCAGGAGACCGCGGCGGAGCAGCTCCGTCGCGAGGCCCGCGAGGAACGCGCCCAGCGCCGCGAGCGCGAGGCGCGCCGGGAGCGTCAGCGCGAGGCCCGGCTCGTGAAGCTGCGGATCGCCGCCGGGCCGACCCCCGTCGTGGCCTGCGTCGTGGACGCCACCGGCCGTCGCGTCCTGAACGGCCGCGAGATCCAGGCCGGACGCAGCGTCGGCGGCCGCACCCACCACGACCAGCTCGCGGTCGTCGGTGAGCAGCTCGCAGATCTCGGCCCGCAGCAGGGCGTTGTCCTCGATGACCCCGACCCGCACCGGCCTCCCGGGGGTGATGGCGCTCATGGCGACACCTGGGGCGGGGCCAGACCGAGCAGGTAGTC
>JALRCL010000448.1 GCA_023268575.1 Patulibacter sp. | reverse complement strand
GCCGACGCGGCGGATGTCATGGAGCGCGTACTGCACCGTGCTCACGGTGAGATGGGCCTCGTCCTCGGCGGAGCTGAGGCTCGACGCGATCGAGTAGAGCCGCGGCTGCAGCGGACGCAGGCCCGCGAGGAGCTGCTCCGGCTCGAGGCCCGGCACGGGGAACCGCTCGACGACGTCGAGGACGTGGTGCTCGTGCAGGTAGTCGAAGCGGGCCTTCGCGTCGCCGTCGCGCAGCGCCTCGAGCTCGCCGGCCCCGGTCAGCGCCGCCCAGTGCTCGATGAACCGGGGCGTGCCGGCCGTGATCTCGTAGGTGTGGGTGAGCGCCTCGCGCAGGCTGCGGTCGCCCTGCTTCGTGGTGACGGTCGCGTCGCCGGAGAGCGAGAGGCGGTCCAGGAGCGCGTCGACGAGCTCGGGATCGTTCTGCGGCACGATCCCGAGCGCATCGCCGGGCTCGTAGGTCAGGCCGGAGTCCTCGAGGGACAGCTCGACGTGGCGGGTCTCCTTCGTCGAGCCGCGTCCGGTGAGCACGACGTTGTCCAGCAGCGGCGCGCCGAACGGGTGCTTCTTGCCGTAGGCCGTCGCCGGGGCGGCGCCGTTGCTGGACGGGGACCCGGCGGGCACGGCCACCGCGGCCGTGGCGGGTGCCTCGTCGGGGACGAGCCGGGCGACGACGTCGGCGATCCACGCCGCGGCGTCGTCCTCGTAGTCGACGTCGCAGTCGACCCGGTCGGCGATCCGCGTGGCGCCGAGCTCCTCGAGCCGGGCGTCGAGCTGCTTGCCGGCCGAGCAGTAGTGCTCGTAGGTCGAGTCGCCGAGCGCGAGGACCGCGAACCGGGCGTCGGGGAGCTTCGGCGCCTTGCGCCCGGCGAGGAACTCGAAGAACCCGACGGCGCTCGGCGGAGGATCGCCCTCGCCGTGGGTGGCCGCGATCACGAGCAGGTCCTGCTCGTCCTTCAGCAGCCGCGTCTTGTAGTCCGCCAGGTCGGCGACCTCCGCGGGGACGCCCTGCGCTGCTGCGGCCTCGGCGACCTGCCCGGCGACCTCGCGGCTGTTGCCGGTGTCGGTGCCGTAGAGGACCGTCAGCCGGCGCGCCGCGGGACCGGCGGGCGCCGCGGCGGCGACCGCGGCCGGCGCGAGACCCTCGCCGGACGGGGCGGCCGCTGGGGCGCCGGCGCCCGCGAGGCCGGCGAAGTAGCCGCTGAGCCAGATGGCCTGGTCGCGGTCGACGCTCGGCGCGAGGCGCTGGAGCTGCTCCTGCTGGTCGGGGCTGAGGGTCGGGATCGAGGAGCTCAAGGTCGTCGAGGGCTCGTGCGTCGGGCCCGTCGCGGACGCGTGGGCGGTGTGGAAGGCCGCGAGATCGAGGGAGATCGGCGGGGGTGGAAACCGGATCGAGTTTCGCAGAATGCGGCGAGGCGTCCGGAGTCGTCCTGCATTGTGCTGGACCCCGATCGGAATATGGTGGAGGAACAGGAAGGGCTGTCGGCCCAGCAGGAAGGGAAGCCCGTCCCGTGCCGTTCGGGGGCGGCCGGGTCGCCGCCGGGGGCGCGGTGCTAGCGTCGGGTGGTCCATGGCCGTTCCCGAGTCCGCACCACAGCGCATCGCCGACGCGCGCGACCGGTTCGCGGCGCTCGAGCCGCACCTCCGGCCCGACGAGCTGCGCGCCCGCGTGGCCGAGCTCGACGATGCGATGGGGGAGAGCGGGTTCTGGGACGACCAGGACCGCGCCGCGAAGACGACCGCCGAGCGCTCGCGCGCGACGCGGCGGCTGGAGATCCACGACCAGCTCGCGTCCGACCTCGAGGACCTCGACGGCCTGCTCGAGCTCGCCGACGAGGACGACGATCTCGCCGAGGAGCTCGTCGAGCAGCTGGACTCCGTCGAGAAGCGCCTGGCCGACCTCGAGGAGGAGCGGCTCTTCACGGGTCCCTACGACGCCGGCGACGCGCTCGTGACGATCAACGCCGGCGCCGGCGGCACCGACGCCCAGGACTGGGCCGAGATGGTGCTGCGGATGCAGATGCGCTGGGCCGAGCGGCGTGGCTTCAAGGTCGACCTGCTCGAGGCGTCCGCCGGCGAGCAGGCGGGCATCAAGTCCGCGACCTTCCGCGTCGAGGGCGATCACGCGTACGGCCTCTACGGCGCCGAGCGCGGCGTGCACCGCCTCGTCCGGATCAGCCCGTTCGACTCGCAGGGCCGTCGCCAGACGGCGTTCGCCGGGCTCGAGGTCGCGCCGGTCGTCGAGGAGGTCGGCGACATCGAGATCCGCGACGAGGACCTCCGCGTCGACACCTACCGGGCGTCGGGCGCCGGCGGCCAGCACGTGAACAAGACCGACTCCGCCGTCCGGCTGACCCACCAGCCGACCGGCATCGTCGTCGCCTGCCAGCAGGAGCGCTCGCAGACGGCGAACAAGGAGACGGCGATGAAGATGCTCTACGCGAAGCTCGTGGAGCGGGCCGAGCGGGAGCGCCAGGAGGAGATCGCGAAGGAGAAGGGGGAGGCCCAGGACGTCGGCTGGGGCTCGCAGATCCGCTCCTACGTGCTGAACCCCTACACGATGGTCAAGGACCTGCGCACGAACGTCGAGACGGGCAACGTCCAGAACGTGCTCGACGGGGACCTCGACGAGTTCGTCCGCGCCTGGCTGCTGCAGCAGGCCGGCGAGGCCGAGGCCGCGCCGGCCGAGTAGCGCCCGGCGTCGGGCGCCACCGCCGCGGTTCGCGGCGGGGCGCCGAGCCCGGGTCGGTGCGAACCGTCGGGCTCGTCCGCTGCCCGCCAGCGAGCTCGACCTGCTGCACGACATGGATGTCGCACGTCGATCTCGCTTCGCGGTCGATGACCGAGCTCGACGCTCGGCAGGTCGTGGGCGTCGTCGCTCGTGGGCAACCCCTCCTGGCGGCTGCGCCGGTCGTCCCCGGCCGGCGGATTCCCGCATGCCGGAAGCGACCCGCGATCCGCGGCGGCGGTCGCCGGGCCCTTCGCCGGTTGGCCAGCCAGCCAGTAGGATGCGCGGCGTCCTCGACGCGGTGTCACGCGACCCCGTCGACCTCCCACGGATCCGGAGCCGGAGATGGCGATCGACTTCACCTTCACCGACGAGCAGCAGGC
>JALRCL010000337.1 GCA_023268575.1 Patulibacter sp. | reverse complement strand
GCCACGTTCTCGATGGTGAAGAAGGGGAAGGTGAACCGGCCATCGGGCGCCATCCCTTCGGGTGCCTTTCCATCGGGATCGGCGATGTCCAGCAGGTCGACATGGCCGATGCGGCGGATGAAGCCTTCGTCGTCGCGGTTTGCGGTGTCGACCAGCACCACGTTCTTGACGCGGGCGGGCTGCGGGTAGCAGGCGCCTTGGTCGGTGGCCCCCTCGGCGCAGGCAAGCGCGGCATTGCCTTCGCCATTGTCCCGCTCGATCACCAGGGCGCGGGTTTCGTCGATGAAGTTGAAGTCGCCGATCGCCTTGGACACGTCGAGCCCGACGAAGTCCAGCAGGGCGAACGGGCCCATCGGCTGGCCGGTGCCGAGCGTCATCGCGGTGTCGATGTCCGCGGGGCTCACGCCGGTCTGCTCCTGGAGCTCGACCGCCGAGAAGAGGTACGGGAAGAGGAGCTTGTTGACGACGAAGCCCGGGGTGTCGGGCACCTCGACGGGGATCTTCTCCCAGAGCTCGACGAGCGCGCGGACGCGGTCCTTCGTGGCGTCGGTCGCCGCGGCGGGGAAGACGAGCTCGACGAGCTTCATCTTCGGGACCGGATTGAAGACGTGCAGGCCGACGAACCGCTCGGGCGCGCCGGTGGCCTCGCCGAGCTTCTCGATCGAGAGCGACGAGGTCGTGGACGCGAGGATCGCGTCGGGGCCCGCCACGGCGACGAGCTCGCCCAGCACGACGGCCTTCACCTCGGGGTCCTCGGCAACGGCCTCGACGAGGATCGAGCCGCGGCCGAGCTCGGAGAGCTCCGTCACGACGTCCACGCGCGCCGCGTCGACCTCGAGCTTCGCCGCCTGCTTCTCGATCGCCGCCTTGGCGCGCGCCGCGCTGGCCTCCGACCGCGCCCACAGGACGACGTCGGCGTGGCGGGCGGCGGTGACGGCGAGGCCGGTGGCGATCGTGCCGGAACCGGCGACGGCGACTGTCTCAGACATGCTTCTTCCAGGTCTCGGGGCAGAGGGAGGCGGCGGATGCTACCGAGAGTCGCAACCATCGGCCCCCCGGCCGGGGGGCCGGGGTCGCGCGAACGTCGGACGGGGCCGCGGACGAGCGCGCCGTCCGCCGGAGGCGGTCGCCGGACGCGCGGTCGGCGGGGTCCCCGCCGCCGCCCGGCCGGCGGTCGGGCTCCGCCGCCGGGCGACCGCCGGGCCGGCTCAGTCGCCGGCGAGGCGGAAGCCGGTCGCCGCGGGCCTCAGGCGCAACGGGGACCGGTCGAGCTCCGCGGGGAGCTCGGCGTCGTTGAAGGCCTTCGGGGCCAGGTCGTTGGGCCCCTCGGGGTGGAAGAGCGCCGCGAGCAGCTGCGCCTGGCCCCGACCGGCGCCGAGCTCGGTCTGCCCGCCGGAGTAGACGCCGATGCCGCGACGGCGGCAGGCGGCGTAGAGGTCCGAGAGCTCCCGCAGGCTGCCGACGCGGGACGGCTTGAGGTTCACGACGGTCGGCGGGAACGGCAGCTCGTCGAGTCCCGCGACGTCCAGCAGCGGGACGTCCCAGGTGAGGCGCTCGGGGTGCGCGGCGAGCAGCGCCCGCGTCGCGTCCGTGACGCCCGCGTCCTCCAGCAGCGCATCGGGGAGCCGGTCGAGCAGCAGCGCATAGACCTCGGGGTCGATCTCGGTGTCGACCGGGGTGCCGTGGTAGTACGCCTTGAGGTCGACGGTCGCCACGGCGCCCGTCGGGGCGAGCGCCTCGATCGCGTCGGCGTCCCAGGCCGAGCCGAGGTCGAGCTTCATCCGCAGGCCGGGGGAGCGCTCGCGCAGGTCCGCGATCACGGCCGGGTCCGGCGGGTCGCCGACGCCGCGGCTGGAGACGAACGTCATCGGCGGCACCGGGCGGCCCACGACGGACGCCAGCGGCCGGCCGGCCTGTCGCAGGGCGAGATCGAGGGCGGCCGACTCGAACGCCCAGCGCCGGTAGCGGCGGTAGACGTCGTGCGCCGGGGGCGTGGGGAAGAGGTCCAGGGCCCCGAGTCGGGCACTGAGCGCCGCGATCGTCCAGTCGCCGCGCAGGTCGGGCAGGGCGTCCCACGCGACGAGCGCGTCGTGGTCCTGCGGCTCGTAGCAGACGTCCTCGCCGACGCCCTCCTCGCCGGCGCCGCGCAACCGCACGTGGGTGCAGCGGCGCGTCATCGTCGGGGTCTCGCGCTCGAGCGGCTCGAGCGCGACCTCCTCGAGGCGCAGCGGCAGGTCGGCGACGCAGGCCCAGAGCTCCGGGCCGGCCGTGGGCGGGGGGACCGGCACGGACACGGCCGCTCAGCCCGCGGCGGACGGCAGCGGCGGCTGGTCGGGGTGCGTCGACCGGCCGCGGTGCTCGCCGGTGCGGCCGAGCTCGGTCAGGCGCGCGATCTCCGACTCGCCGAAGCGCCGGACCGGATCCTCGGCCGGCAGCGGCGCGATGAGCTTCGCGACCCGGTTGCGGATCTGCTGCGCGAAGTGCGGCGTGGCGGCGCCCGTCAGCTCGCGGAGGTCGTCGAGGGAGACCGGTCGCCCGGCCTCGCGCCGGTCGGCGCGCTCTGCTTCGCTCATCGCTCGTCCTCCTTGGACGGGGGTGGGGTGGGGGTCGCCGTCGTGCCGGTGGTCGCGGTCCCGGCCGGCTCCTCGCGGCGCAGGCGCGCGCCGTCGACGTCGACGGGCGTCACCTCCATCAGCGCGTCGATCTGCGACTGGACCGCCGGGGAGATCGCGTCGGTGCTCCCGCTGAGCCACGCGCGGTTGTAGTAGCTGGTGACGGGGTCGCCCGCGATCCCGGGCTGGACGTCGAGCAGGTAGCTGCGGACCGGCTCGGCGAGCCGGTCGGCACGATC
>JALRCL010000256.1 GCA_023268575.1 Patulibacter sp. | reverse complement strand
CGCCGGACCTCGCCCCTCCCCCCGGGTGCCCCGCGCCGGGACGCCACGGACGCTGGGGCCGCGGCCGGGGCGAGGCGCAGGGCGGGCCCGGCCCCTCCCCGGGTGCCCTGCGCCGGGGCTTCCCGGACGCCGAGGCCACGGCTGAGGGGCGACGCAGGGCGGGGCCCGGCGTTCTCCTCTCCCCGGTCAGATCGCGCGGCCGGTCTCGTCGCGCAGCTTGCCGCCGCGGCCCTCGCGGCGGGCGGGGACGATGACCGTCGACAGGTACGGCCCGCGCTGCTCGGCGCCCGTACCGGCACCGGTGACCTGCTGGCCCTCGACGCCGAGCAGCTCGCCGTAGACGGCGTCGTCGAGGCGCTCCTCCTCGGCGAGGATCTCGCGCACCCGCGGCATGTGGCGACCGCCCTTGTAGGCGACGACGGTGTCGGCCGTGCGCAGGGCGTTGCGCAGCGCGTCCTCGCCGGCGGTGAGCGGCAGCAGCGCGAGCGACTCGTTGCCCTCGGTGAGGACGATCTCCGACCGGCTGGCGAGGTCCTGCATCGCGGTGATGCCCGGCACGGTCTCGACCCGCAGCCCGGGGACGAGGTCGCGCACGGTGTGGGCCATGTACGTGAACGTCGAGTAGACGTTCGGATCGCCGAGCGTGCAGAACGCCGCGGTCCCGCCGTCGCGGACGATCGCGGCGATCGCGGCGCCGGCGCGATCCCAGTTCTCCTGTCGCAGCGACGCGTCGCGCATCGAGAAGCCGAGCCGCTCGACCTTCGCCGGATCGACGTGGGGCGCGACGACCCGCTCGGCGCGCCCGACCTCGCCGGCCGCCTCGGTGACGGGGACGAAGACGCGGTCGGCCCGCTCGAGCGCCCGCAGCGCCTTGAGCGTCAGGTGCTCCGGATCGCCGGGACCGACGCCGATCCCGATCAGCGTGCCGGTGGTGGGGTCCGCCGCGGTGCTCACCCCGCCGATCCTGACGGCCGGCGGCGTCGCACGTCGGCCGGCGGCGGTCAGGCGCCCGCGGGCAGCGGCGCGGCGTCGAGCTGCTCGGCGAGCACCCGGCGGTGCGCGTCACGGGCGGCGGCGTAGCGCGCGCGGCCCTCGTCGCTGATGCAGGCGTGGACGCCGCGGCGGTCGTCGCTGCACATCGTGCGGCAGAGCAGGCCGTCGGCCTCGAGCCGGGCGACGACGCGCGTCGTCGCGCTCTGGCTCAGGTGCAGGGCGTCGGAGAGCTCCTGGATGCGGAGCTTCTCCGGCGACTCGACGAGCCGCTCGAGCGCCTCGAACTCGCTGACCGAGAGCGCGTGCTCCTGCAGCGCGCGCTCCAGGGCGCAGCTCGTCGCCGCGTGCTGCGCGAGGACGGTGCGCCAGCGCTGGACGAGATCGGTCTCGGTCATCGCCCGTCCGATGGTAGCAGCGACCGATGCATCATCTTCGTTCACATCTTCTGCACATGAATCAAATGCGTCTGCATATACTTCGCCGCCATGTCCCGTCCCACCCCCACCCCAGGTGGTGGGGG
>JALRCL010000241.1 GCA_023268575.1 Patulibacter sp. | reverse complement strand
AGCCGGACCTTCACGAAGGCGACGACGAGGATCGAGATCGTCGCCGCCTCGCCGGAGAGGCCGTGGTCGGTGCCCAGCCACCAGGACGCGAGGGTCGCGGCGACGAGCACGATCCAGGTCCAGAGGACGGGTCGGGAGACGTAGCTCACGCGTGCACCAGGTAGAAGAGCGCGAACAGCACGAGCCACAGCAGGTCGACCATGTGCCAGAAGGTCGCGCCGCTCTCGAACGCCTCGCGGTCGCGCGCGTCGGGCTGCTCGCGCCCGGCCAGAGTGCGCATGTAGAGCAGGACGACGAGGCCGATCAGCACGTGCAGCAGGTGGATGCCCGTGAACGTGAAGTAGAGGAGGAAGAACGGGCTGTCGTCCGGGACGAGCCCCGCGTCGATCTTCGCCCGGTACTCGACGACCTTCACGCCGACGAAGACGAGGCCGCAGACGATCGTGAAGACGACCGAGCGACGGGCGACGTCGCGCGCCCCGTCCCGGTACGCCGCGACGGCGCGCGCGATCATCAGCGAGCCGGTCAGGAGCAGCAGCGTGTTGAGGATGCCGAGGTCGACGTCCATCGCCGCCTGCCCGGCGGCGAACGCCTCCGGGTGGTCGGCCCGCAGCACCATGAAGGTGCCGAAGAGCACGGCGAAGGCCAGCAGGTCGCCGATCACGACGACCCAGACGCCGGCCTCCCCCGGCAGGCGCCGCTCGCGACGGGTCCCGCGCGCGAAGAGGTCGCGGGCGGCCATCAGGCGGTCACCGCCTCGGCGTGCGCGCCGGCGCGACGCAGGTCCTCGCGCTCGCGGCGCACGGCGCCGACGATCACCCAGGCCATGACGTAGAACCAGAGGCCGAACGTCACGGCGGGCAGCCAGAACACGACGATGCCGTTCCACGCGAACGGGCCGTCCATGAAGAAGAACAGCAGCGGCCCGGGCAGGAACATCACCGCGATCCACACGTTCACGTAGCCGACCCATCGCGGCAGCAGCGGCTCGGCGCGACGGTCGGAGAAGACCGCGAACGCGACGGCGAGGCACTGCCCGACGGCCGGCGCGTAGGGGCCGATGAACATCGTGAAGCCCAGGTCGTTGAGCAGCAGCGTGATGTCCGGGTCGCGCTCGGGCCGGAAGGCCGCGGCGAGGAAGATCAGGCAGCAGACGACGAGCACCGCGGAGGTGACCGTCCCGCCGAAGGTCTGGACCGGCCCGAGGATCCGCGCCGGCCCCTCGATGCGCTTCAGCTGGCGCGAGAGGACGAGCACGAACGGCGCCACGAGCATCGCCGAGCCCATCGTGATGATGAGGCCGAGGATGATCCGGTCGCTGTGCTGCTGGTAGTAGGCGACGACCTCGTCCTGCGGGCGGGACGGCGACGGCACGGGGATGAACCCGGCGATGAGGCCCCATCCGACGAAGAACCCGACGGTGAAGAGGGGCCCGCAGACCGCGGCGACGACCTGGATCCGGGCGCGCAGATCGCGCTCCCGGCGATGCTCGTCGGACTCGGGCACGACCACGGACCCGGCCGTCGGCCGGTCCAGCACGGCGGCGGTGCTCATCGCGTCGCTCCCGCGACGCCGGTGGTCGTTCCTCGTGGGTCTGGCTGCATGGGACTCCCGGCCGCCCGAACGGACCACCGCCTCCTCCTCCACACAGACCGTCCGGACACACTGCCTCCCGGCCGGTCGGACGCGAGAGTAGCGGATCGTGGCCGTTCGTGTGAGTTTTCTTTCATTTCTGAGGAATCTTTCATTTCCTTGTCGGCCCGAGACCCCGGCGCGGCCCGCGGATCAGCGATGATCTCCGCATGGACGGCCACGAGAGCGACCCGGGCACGCCGCGGACCGGAGCCGCCGACAAGCCACCATCGCGCACGGAGCGGCGGCGCGCCGAGACTCGCCGGCGGCTGCTGGAGGCCGGCCAGTCGGTGATCGGCGAGCGGGGCGTGGCCGGCCTGCGGATCACCGACGTGACCGAGCGCGCGGACGTCGCCCTCGGGTCGTTCTACAACCACTTCTCCTCCAAGGAGGAGCTCGTCGACGAGGTCGTGCGCCTGAGCCTCGCCGCGATCGTCGACTCCGTCCTGGAGACGACGCCCACCGACGGGGACCCGGCGGAGATCATCGCCGCCTCGATCCGCCGCTTCGTGAACCTCGCGCGCGAGGACCCCGACTTCGCGCGCGTCGTCGTGCACCTCGACCACGCGGACGTCGTGTTCATCGCCGCGGTCGAGCCCGCCGCCCGCGACGCCATCTCGCACGGCCTGGCCAGCGGGCGCTTCTCGGTCCCCGACCTGGACACGGCGGTCATCACGCTCTCCGCGGGGGCCATGGCACTCATCCGGGCGACCCTCGAGGGCCGCCACACCGACCCCGACGGCCCCGCCCACTACGCGACGCAGACGCTCGTCACGCTCGGGGTGCCGCTCGAGGAGGCGCGGGCCCTCGCCTTCGCGCCGGCCGGCGGCTGACCGGCCGCGCCGGAGCGCGACCGGTCCCAAGCCGATCAGGCGGGCGCCGCCGCCAGCCGCCGGCGCTCGGCCATCGCGTGCTGGTACCGGTCGTACCAGAGCTCCTGGTACGTCGAGTGGGTCACGCGGCCCTGCTCGTCCTCCCAGCGGTAGACCGTGTCGCGGAACGACGCGTTCGGCCAGGCCGGGACGTTCGCCGCGGCGATGGCCTCGCCGCGGAAGCGGTAGACGGTGCCGTCCTCGGCCTCGGCCTCGACCGTCTGGCGGATCACGACGTCCAGCTGCGGGTGGTACTCCTGCGCCTCGCGCCGCACGCGAGTGATGCCCTTCGTCTCGCCGCCCTCGACGACCCAGGCGTAGTGGTGCGTCGGCGCGCCCTCCGGGAACTCGAACAGGCCC
>JALRCL010000226.1 GCA_023268575.1 Patulibacter sp. | reverse complement strand
CCTTCCGCGACACGACGAAGGCGCTGCCGTCCGTGACCCGGCTGCTCGACGGCGTCGGGCCGTCCCTGGCGAACGTCCACCTCGCCGCGCGTCAGCTGCTGCCGTTCGTGCAGCTCTCGGCGGCCAGCCGCGACAACTTCGTGGCGAACTTCGCGAACGTCGCCGCGACGTTCAACGGGCGCTCGGTCGTCCCGGGGGGCAAGCTCGGGCAGTACGCCGGTGGCTGGCTCACCGCGTGGAACGAGATCGTCGGCGGCTGGACGAAGAAGCTGCCGACGAATCGCGCCAACCCGTACCCGCGTCCCGGCGCGACCGACGAGATGGCGCGCGGCGGGCTGCAGGCCTACGACTGCCGCAACCAGAACAACCCGCTGATCCTGCCGCCGTTCGGGGGCGCGCCGACCTGCAAGACGCAGGGGCCGTGGACCTTCAACGGCAAGAGCGCGTACTACCCGCGCCTGACCCTGCCGGACCCGTAGGCCGCCCGGCCGCGCCGAGGCCGCCGGACCGGCGGCCTCGGGCGTCGGGCGGGACGACCGGCGCCTTGTCGTTCGCCGATCGAACATGGTGTATGGTGCCGAAAGCCGGACAACGTGTCCGGCCACGGAGAGCGAGCGAACGGGACGAGCGGATGGCGCCGAAGAACACCATCGCCCTCGAAGGGGCGGCCCACCGCTCGGCGGGCTGCGCCTCGATCGTCCTCGCGCGCGTCGGCCACGACATGGTCGAGCGTGGCCTGCCGACGCCCGACGCGCAGATGAGGGCCTCGGGCGACCTGCCGGTGGCGATCCCCGACCTGCCCGCCCCGAGTCTCGGCTCGGCTGGCCGGGTGACCCCGGAGCGGTGACCGCCGTGCCCCGCGCGCCCCAGCCCCGCCCCTCTTCGCGCCGGTCCGCCGGTGCCTGACGTCCCTCCACGCGAAAGCGACCCCATGACTCGTTCCAGTAGCAGTGCGGCCGATGTGATCGTGGCCGGTGGTGGCCACAACGGCTTGGTGGCGGCGTGCTACCTCGCGCGGGCGGGTCTGGATGTGGAGGTGTTGGAGGCCTCGCCGGTGATCGGGGGCATGACCGCGACCAACGAGATGGTGCCGGAGGCGCCGGGGCACTTCATCAACGAGGCGTCGATCCATGCGTCGTTGTTTCGCAACACCGCGATCGACGCGGAGCTGGAGCTCACGTCGAAGTACGGGTTGCGGATGCGCCGGGTGGATCCCGCGCACGTGCATTTGGGGTTCGAGGGTGAGTCGATCGCGATGTGGCAGGACGCCAATCGCACGGCGCAGGAGATCGCGCATTTCTCGAAGAAGGACGCGCGGTCGTGGTTGGACTTCGTGGAGTCCGTCACGGCGGGGGTGGAGATCGGGCTGCCGCTGATGTTGACCAGCGCGGTGCGGCCGGAGCCCAGGCAGCTCGCGAAGGCGCTGGCGAAGATGGGCAAGCACCGCAAGGAGCTGTTGCCGCTCGCGCGGTGGATCTTGCAGGGCCATGCGGAGGCGATCGAGGAGCGCTTCGAGCACCCGTTGGTACGGGGGCCGCTGACGATCAATCTGCCGTTCATGCCGTTCGATTCCGACGCGTCGGCGTACGCGTTGATCTACCTCGGCGTCTACCACCGGACCGGGGTGGCGATGTTCGAGGGCGGCACCGGCGCCTTTCCGAAGGCGCTGATCGCGTGCTTGCAGGATGCGGGTGGCCGGGTCCGCGCGAACGCGCGAGTCGAGGAGATCCTCGTCGACGGCGGGAAGGCCGTGGGCGTGCGGTTGGAGGGCGGGGAGGAGCTGCGTGCGCGCAAGGCCGTGATGACGGCGTTCAGCCCGAAGCGGGTGCTGGGCGAGCTCGTGCCGCAGGAGCTGCTCTGCCACGAGGATCGGGTCAAGGTCCGGCA
>JALRCL010000225.1 GCA_023268575.1 Patulibacter sp. | reverse complement strand
GACCTCGGCTCGGTCGACGATCTCGCGCAGCGCGGCGAGCACCTGGGGGAGGAGGACGAGCGGACCGTCGCCGACCTGCTCGTCGACCAGGTCGAGTTCGCCGACCTCCTGGTCCTGAACAAGACCGACCTCGTCGACGCCGATCGCCTCGCGCGGACGGAGGACGTCCTGCGGCGGCTGAACCGCGGCGCGGAGCTCGTGCGGGCCGAGCGCGGGCGCGTGCCGCTCGATCGGCTCCTCGACACGGGGCGGTTCGACTTCGACCGCGCCTCCGAGCATCCGGGCTGGCTCGCGGTCCTGCGGGGCGAGGAGGAGCCTGAGACCGAGGAGTACGGGATCGGCTCGTTCGCCTACCGCCAGCGGCGGCCGTTCCACCCGCAGCGGCTGTGGGACGCCGTCCACGACGCGTGGCCGGGCGTCGTGCGCTCGAAGGGGTTCTTCTGGCTCGCGAGCCGTCCGGGGCTCGTCGGCGAGTGGTCGACCGCCGGCCCGATCGTGAACCTCGGCGCTGTCGGCACCTGGTGGGCGACGGTCCCCCGCAAGGAGTGGCCGGCGGACCGCGCGATGCGCGCGAGGCTCGAGCGGGACTGGCACCCGGTCTACGGCGACCGCCGGCAGGAGCTCGTCTTCATCGGCCAGGACCTCGACCGCGACGCGCTCGTCGCCCGGCTGGACGCGGCGCTCATGACCGACGTCGAGCTCGCCGCCGGCGAGCGGGCCTGGTGGGCGCTGCCCGACCCCTGGCCGCGCTGGGCCGAGGACGAGCTGCAGCGCCACGGCCGCCACGGCCGGCGTTCGTTGCTGGCGGCGTGACCGGGGTCGCGGGGCGCGGCGCCGCGCGCGGGCGTGGACGGCGTACGTGAGGAGTTCCTGAGAGCTCCGCTCGCCGGGCGACGACCTCCGGATACGTTCGGGTGGATCCCCGGACCGGTGCGTGCGAGCGCCGGTGCGTCCCCCGTCGATCGAGGTCCTCGTGCCCGCCCTGCTCCGCCGCCCCGCAACCGTCACGTCCGTTCGGGTCGATCGCTCCCCGTCGTCCGCTCGTCGTCGGGCGCTCGCCTGTGCCGCCGTCGCGGCCGTCGGCTCCGCCGCGGCCGTGCCGGCGGCCGCCACGGCGGCCCGGGCGGGCGAGCGTCCCGACATCCGCGTGACGAACAACAAGCAGTCGTCGCTCCGGTCCTATGGTGCGTGCCGGTACCGCGTGCAGCTCGGGCAGTTCGGCAGCGCCGCGTACCTGCAGCTGAAGCTCCGGAACGCGTCCTGCATCGGTCGTGGGACGCCCGTCACCAAAGGTGCCGACAACGCGCCGTCGGCGATGGTCTGGACGCGCGGGGGGCTGACCGACGTGGGCGTGAGCGACCACCGCTTCGTCGGCGGACCGCGCCTGCTCCAGGCGACCTACCGCAACGGGCGGGTCCGCGAGGGCAGCTACGTCGTCTGCGCGTCGATCCGGGGCAAGCGCCGCTGCTCCCTCGGCTGGGTGTACCTGCGCTGACCGCGAGGCCGGGCTGTCGCCGGCGCAGCGTCGGCGGACGCGGCGCTCAGGCCGCTCGGGGAGCGGTCCGGACGATCGCGAGGCGCGCCACCGCCGCCGCGAGGAGGTACGCCGCGACGGTGACGAGCGCGATCGACGCCCCTGCGGCGGTGTCCGCGTGGTACGAGAGCAGCAGCCCGCCGACGCCGCAGGCGATCGCGACGGTCACCGCGATCGCCATCGACGCCGCCAGCGAGCGGCCCAGCAGGCGGGCGGTGGCCGCCGGCGCCACGAGGATCGCGGCGACGAAGAGGTTCCCCAGCGCCTGGACGCAGATGAGGACCGCGAGCGCGACGAGCAGCAGGAGCAGCAGGTCGATCCGCCCGGGCCCGACGCCGAGGCTCGCCGCGCTCTCGCGATCGAACGCGACGGTCGCCAGGCGGGCGTGCAGGACGCGCAGCGCGCCGAGCACGACGACGGTGAGGCCCGCCGCCAGCAGCAGGTCGCCGGTGGTCAGCGCGAGCACGTCGCCGAAGAGCAGCTCGCCGATCCCCGGCGGGCTGTCGGGCGAGAGCGCCAGGAGCACGCCGAGCCCGAAGAGCGCGGTCATCGCGATCGAGATCGCCGCGTCGCGGTCGAGGCCCCGGACCCGCGAGGCGAGCGCGATCACGACTGCGGCGACCGCGAGGCCGACCGCCCCGCCGAGGACGAGCGGAACGCCCAGCAAGGCCGCGCCGACGAGTCCCGGGAACATCGCGTGGGGCAGGGCCTCGGCCGAGAAGCTCAGCCGCTGCAGGACGATCCACGTGCCGAGCGTGCCGCCGACGATGCCGAGCAGCACGACCTCGATCAGGGCGCGCTGCATCAGCGGGTCGCGCCACGGGTCCAGCAGGGCGCCCATCAGTGGTGGTGGTGGTCGCCGAGCAGCCGCACCGTGCGGCCGTCGTCGAGCCGCAGCAGGTCGCGACCGTACGTCGCCTCGAGCGTCTCGACGGTGAGCGTCTCCGCCGGCGGGCCGTAGGCGACCTGGCGACCGTTGAGGCAGAGCACGCGGTCCCAGCCCTGGGCCTGGCGCACGTCGTGCGTGGCGATGAGCAACACGTGCCCGGCCTCGGCGAGCCGGTCGATGAGCTGGTGCAGACGGTCGCTGCTCGCCGTGTCCAGCCCGGTGAAGGGCTCGTCGAGCAGGAGGATCCGGGCGTCGCGCACGAGCGCTCGCGCGACGAGCACCCGCTGGCGCTGACCGCCCGAGAGCGCGCCGAACGCGGCCCCGGCGCGATCGGTCAGCCCGACGACCTCGAGCGCGGCGAGCGCCTGCTCGCGGTCCTCGCGCCGCGGGCCGCGCCACCAGGGGCGGCGGGCGATCGTCCCCATGAGCACGACGTCCAGCGCGGTGACGGGGAAGTCGAGGCGCGAGCGCTCGGTCTGCGGGACGACCGCGACGTCGTCGTGGAGCGCCAGCCGCCCGCCGCGCAGCGGCAGCTCGCCGAGCAGCAGCCGAAAGAGCGTCGTCTTGCCGCCGCCGTTGGGGCCGAGCACCGCGACGCGCTGTCCGCCGGTCGCGGTGAAGGTCACCTCGCGCAGGCGCAGGTCCGAGCCGTAGCCGGTCGCCGCGTCCTCGAGCTCCACGAGGGTCCGTGCGTGCGGCTCCCGCGCGTGCGTGCACAGGGACGCCGGGACCGCGCCGAGGGCGGCGGGGTCCTCGACGGTGGAGGCGGCGCGCTCGGCGCCGGCGGGGTGCGCGGCGGGATCGCTCACGAGGCGGAGAAGCTGCAGCGTACCGCCCCCCCGCTGAAGCCCTCGACCATCGCGCGGGCGTTGTGCTGGATCATGCCGACGTAGGTCGCCCCGTCGCTCCCCTTCGGGCCGAGGGTGTCGCCGTAGAGGGTGAGCTTCGCGGTCGCACCGGTCTGCCGCGCGAGCGCCTCGGCGAGCTTCGGGCTGACCGACGACTCGGGGAAGATCGCGCGGACTCGCTCGCGCTTGACGAGCCGGCCGAGCGCGGCGACGTCGCCGGCCGAGGCCTGCGCCTGCGTCGTCGTCGACGGGATCACGGCCCCGACGACGCGGATGCCGTAGCGCTGCGCGAAGTAGCCGAAGGCGTCGTGGCTCGTCACGAGGGTCCGCTCGTCGCGCGGAACGCGCGCCACGCACGCGCGGACCTCGCGGTTCAGGCGCTGCAGCGTCGCGAGGTAGGTCGCCGCGCTGCGCTCGATCCGCTCGCGCGCGTCGGGGTCGGCGGCCACGAGGGCGTCGCGGATGATCCCGACGGCGGCGATCGCGTTCTCCGGGTCGTGCCACCAGTGCGGGTCGAACTCGCCCTCGTGCTCGTGGTCGTGGCCGGAAGCGGCCTCCTCCTCGTGCCCGTGCTCGTCGGCCTCCTCGTGCCCGTGCTCGTCCTCGTGGCCGTGCTCGTCCTCGTGCCCGTGCTCGTCCTCGTGGCCG
>JALRCL010000216.1 GCA_023268575.1 Patulibacter sp. | reverse complement strand
GCCGGTCCTCCCCCGCGCCGAGCCGCCTGCCGGAGCTCGAGCAGCCCACGGTGCCGGTGCTCGTCGTCCAGGGCGAGCGCGACCCGTACGGCATGCCGCCCGCCGCACCGGGCCGCACGGTCGTGCCGGTGCGCGGCGACCACGGGCTGAAGCCGGAGCAGGCGCGGATCGGGGAGATCGTCGGCGGCTGGCTCGACGAGCTCCTCGCCTGAGGCGTCGAGCGTCGCTCGGGCCTCGGTCGCCGCCACCGGGCACCCACGACGCTCCGGGCGGAGCGCTGCCGCTCAGACCTCGGTCGCGTCCGCGGGGGCGTCCATGGCGACGCCCTCGCGCAGCGCGCGCAGCGCGGCCTTGCGCTGCTCCTTCGGCGCCCGGTCCAGCATGAGGACCCCGTCGAGGTGGTCGAGCTCGTGCTGGAGCCGCCGCGCGTAGGCGCCCTTCGCCTCGATCGCGAGCTCCCGGCCGCTGAGGTCCAGCGCGCGGACGCGCACCGCGACGGGCCGCTCGACGTCGACCCACACGCCGTCGAGCGACAGGCAGCCCTCGCTGGCGACGTCGGTCTCCTCGCTCTGCCACTCGAGCGCCGGGTTGATGAGCGTGATCGCGTCGCCGGCCCCGTCCTCGCCCTCGCGCAGGACGACGTAGCGGCGCATGATCCCGGCCTGCGTCGCCGCCAGGCCGACGCCGAGCGCGGCGTCCATGATCGCGATCAGCCGCCCCGCCTCGGCCACGAGCTCGCCGTCGATGTCGGCGGGATCGATCGGCTGGGCGACGGTGCGCAGGGCCGGATCGCCCCACTGGCGCACCTGCTGCAGCGCCTGGCGGCGCCGCTCCCAGATCTCCTCGGTGATCTCGCGCTGCGCCACGATCAGGCGAGGGCCGGCACGGCGTCGACGGCGGTCGGGCGGACGAGGCCCCGCTCGTGCAGCACCTTCGCGAGCTGGATCGTGTTCGTGGCCGCGCCCTTGCGCAGGTTGTCGCCGACGACGAACAGGTCGAGGGCCTGCGGGTTGCCGGGGTCCCGGCGGATCCGCCCGACGAGGACGTCGGGGCGGCCGTCGGCCTCGGTGGCCAGCGGGTAGACCGCCGCGGCCGGATCGTCGCGGACCTCGACGCCCGGTGCGGCCGCGAGCAGCTCGCGCGCGCGCTCGGGCGAGAGCGGCTCGCGCGTCTCGACGTTGCAGGTCTCGGAGTGCCCGTTGAGGACCGGGACGCGCACGCAGGTCGCCGACACCCGGATCGTCGGGTCGCCGAGGATCTTGCGCGTCTCGTTGATGAGCTTGTGCTCCTCGTCCGTGTGGTCGTCGACGAACGAGCCGGCGTGGGGCAGCGCGTTGAAGGCGATCTGGTGCGCGTAGCTGCGCGGAGCGGGGACGGCGGTGCCCTCGAGGACCGCGCGGGTCTCCTCGAGCAGCTCGTCGACGGCGGCCTTGCCGGTGCCGGAGACGGCCTGGTAGGTCGAGACGACGAGGCGCTCGATCCCGGCGGCCTGCTGGAGCGGGCGCAGCGCGACCATGAGCTGCATCGTCGAGCAGTTCGGGTTCGCGACGATCCCCTTGTGCTCGTCGAGCGCCTCGGGGTTCACCTCGGCGACGACGAGCGGCACGTCGTCGTGCATCCGCCACGCGGAGCTGTTGTCGACGACGACGGCGCCCGCGGCGACGAACCGCGGTGCCCACTCGCGACTGGTCGCTCCGCCGGCGCTGAAGACGGCGAGGTCGAAGCCCTGGATCGTCTCCTCCGTCAGCGGCTGGACCT
>JALRCL010000202.1 GCA_023268575.1 Patulibacter sp. | reverse complement strand
GGCCTCGCGCACGTCGTGGACGCGGGCGATCGAGAACTTCGTGCGGTCCGCGCACCAGCCGAGGGCGGCGAGCGTGCCGGCCAGCCGCTCGTCGGGCTCGCGATGGATGATCGTGCCGACGAAGTACTTGCGCGAGACGGCCAGCAACAGCGGGTGGCCGTGGACGGAGAGCGCCGGCAGGTCGCGCAGGACCTCGACGGACTCCTGCGGCATCTTCGCGAAGTCCGGACCGGGATCCAGGACGATCGCGTCGGAGCGCACGCCGGCCTGGAGCGCCCGCTCGCGCAGCTGCCCGAGGACGTTGCGCACGTCGGCCACGACGCGCCCGCCGTAGTCGGGGAAGCGCTCCGTCTTCGGCTCCGCGCGGGTGTGCATGAGGACGATCCCGGCGCCGTGGGCGGCCACGACGCTCGCCAGGCGCGCGTGGTAGAGCCCGCTGACGTCGTTGATGAGGTGCGCGCCGGCGGCCAGCACGGCCTCGGCGACCTCGGGCTTCCACGTGTCGACGGAGACGATCAGCCCGTGCCCGACGAGCCGCTCGACGACCGGCGCGACGCGCTCGATCTCCTCCTTCGCGCTCACCGGTGGGCGGTGGACGATGCCCGACTCGCCGCCGACGTCGATGATCGTCGCGCCGGCGTCGGCGAGCTCGAGGCCCAGGCGCACGCGCTGCTCGACGGTCTCCAGCCGGACGCTGTCGCTGAAGGAGTCCGGCGTGCAGTTGACGATCCCCATGAGCAGGGGGTGCCCGGCCCGGAGCGTGAGGGTCCGTTGGCGCAGGCGGAGGGTCAGCGTGTCGCTCACGCAGGGCTCCCGTCGGAGAGGTGGAGGTGGTGGAAGAGGACGTCGCCGGCGCGCCAGACGCCCCGCGGGCGCAGCGTCCGCGGGTCGACCCCGATCGCGCCGTCGAGGATCGTCGGCGCGCCGGTGGTCGCGGTCCCGACGAGCAGCGGCGAGACGGTCAGCAGCAGCTCGTCGAGCAAGCCGTCGCGGACGAGCGCGGCCAGGAGCGTGGGTCCTCCCTCGCACGCGACGAGGCCGATCTCGCGGCGGTGCAGCTCCCCCAGCACCGTCGCCGGCGAGGCGTCGCCGACCTGCACGAGCTCGACGGCGCGCGCCCGCTCGAGCTCGGCGTCGGCCTGCTCGGTGACGACGAGCACCCGGGCCTCGTCCTCGTGCAGCAGCGGGACGTCGGCGTCCAGCGATCCCGACCGCGTGACGGTCGCCAGCAGCGGCTCGGGGGCTCGCCCCGCCGCGCGCCGGCGCTCGCGCTGGTCGTCGTCCAGCACGGTCGCGTAGCGCTCGCGGTTCAGCGTGCCGGTGCCGACGAGCAGCGCGTCGGCGCGCTCGCGGACGCCGCGGAAGATCGCGCGGTCCTCGGGGCCGCCGAGGGCGCCGGAGCGGCCGTCGACGGTCGCGTGGCCGTCGACGGAGGCCACCATCACGCCGATCGTCCGTGGACGGCCCGGGACCGCGGGCGCCGCGTCGGCGACGATCGCGTCGAGCACGGCGTCCGCGCCGGTCTGCTCGGCGGGGACGAGAGCGGCGTAGCGCGGCGGGTCGCTCACCCGCGCACGACGATGATCGTGTGCGTCGTGACCGCGGCGGTCGCCACGCCCGGGACCTGCAGCGCGCTCTCGTCGCTCGTGCTCGGCGTCGTCGGGGTCGGGCCCTCGTCGTCGCCGCCGAGGAAGGTCAGCGCGAGCACGACGAGCAGGGCGACGAGGAGGATCCCGAGCACGAGGACCTGCCAGCGCGGGGCGCGGCGGCGGGGCTCGATCGGCTGGAGGCGCTCGGCGACGAGCGGCCCCTCGTGATCGTCCCACTCGTCGTCGTCCCAGGAGCCGCCGTCCTCGAGGTGCTCGTCGCCCTCGTCGGTGACGTGCTCGGCGTGGGGCGGCTGCGGCACGTCGTGGTGCACCGCCTCGTCCTGGGCGAGGCCCAGCGCGGCGACCTCGGCCGAGGACCACTCGACCGTCGCGTCGGGGTCGACCGGCTCGCCGCCCGGGCCGACGGGCTGCGCCGGATCGTCGCCGGCGGGCGCGTCGGGCGTCGGGGCCGGCGTGATCGCCGTCGGCTCCTCGAGCGGCACGGGGGCCGGCTCGGGCTCCTGCGCCGGCGGCTCGGCGGACGGCTCGGGCGTGCCTGCCGGCGCCGGGTCGACGGCGGCGGGCGCCGGCGATGCGGCCGGCGCGGCGGCCTCGGGCTCGGCGGCCGGGGCGCTCGGCGCCGGCGGCTGGACCTGGGCGGCCGCGGCGACGACGGCCTCGCGCAGGCCCTCGGGGACCGCCGTGCGCGTCCAGGCGCGGTACGACAGGCCGGCCTCTTCGAGCGCGTCGACGACGCTGCGGCGCTCGTCGCCGCCCTCGAGCCAGCGGGCCAGGGTCAGGCGCGCCTCGGCACCGCGCAGCTGCCCGTCCTGGCGCAGCGCGGCGAGCGCGATCGCCTGACGCGCCTCGGGCGTCGTGAGCGCCTCGCTGGCGATCGAGCTGCCGCGCATCGCGTCGCGGAGCATGAGGCGCGCCTGCGCCAGCACGGCCGCGAGGACCGTCGGGTCGGCGCGCAGCAGGGTCGCGAGGTCGTTGTGGTCCAGCCGGCTGAGGCCGCGCAGCGCGAGGATCTCGCGCTGGTCGACGGGCAGCACGCGGTTGGCCTTGACGACCGACGCCTGCAGGCTCGCCATCGGGACGTTCGCCTCGTCGTGCGCGCGCAGCTGGGCGGCGTACTCGGGGTTCGCCTCGATCTGCCCGAGCATCTGGCGCGCGTGCCAGCAGCCCATGAGCAGCAGGTCGCGCTCGTCGAGGCCGGCCGGCGCGTCGCTCGGGATGCGCTCGGCGGTGGCGCTGAACGCCGCGACGGTCGCGTGCCACGCCGCGCCGGGACTGTCCGTGACCCGGAGGGTCAGGTTGTAGACCGTCTCGCCGTCTCGATCGAAGCGGGCCGCGGTGACGGTCGCCGGGGTGGGCGTGGGGGGCTCAGCTGCGCTCGACATCCCGATCGGCCCCGATCCTAGGCGCTCGCGCGGTCGGGGGGCGCGACCGAGGTCGACCCTTCGTCCATCCCGGGGGCGCCGGCCACCGCCGGGACGAGGCCCTCCAGGCGCGCCTCCTCGCGGAAGTCCGCGACCGCGGCAGCGGTCGCGGCGGCGTCCCAGCCCCGCTCGGGCGCCATCGCCTCCGCGACGACCCGGACGGCCGCAGCGTCGTCGGAGAGCAGCCGGCGGGCGGCCGTCAGGCCCAGGCGCGTCCGCCGCAGGAGCGCATCGCCGACGCTCAGCGCCTGCTCGTGACGCGCGGCGTGGACGACCTCGGCCAGCAGGTCCACCGGCCCGTCGTCGACGACGAAGGACGCGAGCTCGGGCCGGGCGTCGGCGAGGGCCAGCACGTCGCGGGCGACCGAGCCGTAGCGGGCGGCGAGCTGGTCGCGCACGTCCTGGGTCGTGCCCTCGACGTGCGGCAGGCGCAGCGGGTCGATCGGCTGACCCAGCGGCAGGCGGTCGGTGCGGCACGGGGCCTGGCGGCCCTCGCGCTCCACGAGCCGGTCGACGGTCTGCTTCGCCATCCGCCGCCACGTCGTGAGCTTGCCGCCGGTGATCGTGAGCATCCCCGACGAGGTCTCGTAGAGCTCGGCGCGGCGCGAGATGTCGACGGAGCGCTTCGGGTCGCCGGTCGAGATCAGCGGCCGCACGCCGGCGTAGGCGCCCTGGACGTCGTCGGCGGTCAGCGACGTGCCGAAGAACTCGTTCACCCCGTCGAGGATGTACGTCACGTCCTCGACCGGCGGCGGGACGTGGTCGAGGTCGCGGCGGTCGTACTCGTTGTCGGTCGTGCCGACGAGCGTGCGTCCGAGCCACGGGAGGGCGAACATGAACCGCCCGCCGCCCGAGGGCACGATCGCGCCGGAGCGCAACGGCAGCTTCTCGACCGGCAACGTGACGTGCGTGCCGCGCGAGGGCCGGATGACGGGGACCTCCGCCTCGTCGCGCAGCTCGGCCGGGCGCAGGCGGTCGGCCCAGACGCCGGTGGCGTTGACGACCGCGGCGGCACGGATCGGGAACCGCTCGCCGGACACGCGGTCGAGCACCTGGACGCCCTCCGCCCACCCGTCGCGCTCGACGAGCTCCAGCACCTCGATCCGGTTCAGGCAGACGGCGCCGAAGCGCTCGGCCTCCTGGAGGATCGTCAGCACGAGCCGGCTGTCGTCGGTCTGGCAGTCGTAGAAGAGGTGGCCGCCGGTCGGGCCGCGCCCCGCGAGCGCCGGCAGGTGCTCGACGACCTCGTGCGGGTCCAGGGCGCGGTGGCGGTCCGGGCTCCAGGCCTTCTCCTCGTCGGAGAGCGCGCGGCGCCGGCGCCGTCCGCCGCGCCGGGCGTCGACGGCCAGGACGTCGTAGAGGTTCAGCCCGACGCCGGTGATCCGGTCGGGTCGCCCCTGCCCGGCCGCCGCGACGACGAGCGGCAGCGGCGTGACGAGGTGCGGCGCCAGGCGCGCGTTGATCTGGCGCTCCAGCAGCGCCTCGCGGACGAGACCGAGGTCGAAGCTCGAGAGGTAGCGCAGGCCGCCGTGGACGAGCTTCGAGCTGCGGCTCGACGTGCCCGAGGCGTAGTCGGCCCGCTCGACGAGCGCGACGGAGAACCCGCGCGAGGCCGCGTCGAGGGCCACGCCGGCGCCGGTGACGCCACCACCGACCACCACGACGTCGAAGGTCTCCTCCGCCAGGGCGGACAGCGCGTCGGAGCGTTCGAGCACGGCGCCAGGATCGCAGCCGGCGCCGCCGGACGCGAGCGGCGGGGCGCCGCGGGGGCGCGGCGCGCGAGCGGGCGGGGCGCCGGCACCCCGATCCGCCTCGCCGCCCCCGGGGTCCGCCACAGCGGGGAGAATCCGGGTCGGACCCGGGGCATCCCCCATGGTGACCCGGGCCGTGCCGTTGCACCCTGGTGGCGTCCCGTCCGTCCGCCAGGAGCACCCGATGCCCGATCCCACGCCCGACCCCACCCCCGACGAGCCCACCCCCGCCCGGCCCGCGTCCGACGACGAGCCCACCGTCGCACGCTCGTCTGCCCGGGACGAGCCGACCGTCTCGCGCCCGGCGCCCGACGACGAGCCGACCGCCGTGCACCCCTCGGGCGGCGGCACGGGCGGCGCGGGCGGAGGCCCGGGCGGGCCGTCCGGGTCCGGCGACGGCCCCTCCGGCGGCGGCCCGGAGCGCGGGCTGCTGCGCTCCTCGACCGACCGCGTCCTCTTCGGCGTCTGCGGCGGCATCGGCGAGCGCTACGGCGTCGAGCCGCTGCTCATCCGGATCGCGTTCGTCGTCGCCGTCTTCTTCGGCGGCTCGGGCCTGCTCTTCTACCTCGCCGCCGCGATCCTCGTGCCGAGCGGGGCCGCGCCGGAGGCCGGTGCCCGCGACGCCGGCGCCGCGGGCACCGCCGCCAGCGGCGCGGCCCGGCTGCTCGTCGGCCTCGCCGCGATCCTCGCGAGCATCGTCGGACTGAGCGCCGTCGCCGCCGTCGGGTTCGGGCTGACGGCGTTCTTCGGCGGCTGGCCGGTGGCGATCGTCCTCGTGCTGCTCGGGGTCGCGCTCATCGTCTCGGCCCGCAGCCGCCGGGCCTCCGCCGCGCTGCTGCTCGTCATCGTCGCGCTCGCGGTGCCCGCCAGCGCCGCCGTGATCGGGGACGTCCGGGTCGACGACACCGTCGGCGAGCGGACGTTCGCCCCCGTGTCGGCGCCGATCGCCCGCGAGGGCGCCCGGCTGGGGATCGGCGAGCTGACGGTCGACCTGCGCGACCTCGACGTCCCGCGCCGCGGGCGCGCCCTGCGGATCCCGGCGCGGGTCGACGTCGGGCACCTCGTGGTGCGCCTGCCGTCGGACCGCTGCGTCACCTGGCGGATCCGCAGCGACCTGCGCGTCGCCGGCGAGCTCGTCTCGAGCGGCGACCTCCTCGGCCCCGCGCGGACGTTCCTCAGCGGCACCGGCAAGCGCGAGCTCGAGATCGACCCAGGGGGCCGCCGGCGACCGGTCGTCGAGCTGGACCTGCACGTCGGCGTGGGCCAGATCGACGTCGTCCACGGCGCCGACGGCGACGCGCGCGGCGAGGGCAGCGGGTGGCGCTCGAACGACGGCGGCGCGCGGCTGCGGACGGCGGCCTGCAAGGACTCGCGGTGAGCCAGCCGGTGACCGCGATCCGCCTGGCGGGCGCGCTGACGATCCTCGTCGGCCTCGCGCTCGGCTGGGCGGAGTCCTCCGGGCGGCCGCTCGGCGACGCGCTGCTCGCCGGGACCGTCGCGGTCACCGCGCTGCTCCTCCTCCCGTTGTGGCTGCATCTCGCGCTGCAGCGACGGCGCCTCCGCCGGGCCGGGCGCCACGCCCCCACCCCCGTCGCCGCCGGCGCCCCGGTCGATCGCCGTGCGGCCTCGGGCACCCTCCTGGGCCTCGTCGGCGTCGCCCTGGCGCTGCTCGGCTTCCAGTGGCTGCTCGGGATCGACTTCTGGGCGCTGCTGCTGCTGAGCGCGGGCGGCCTGCTCGTCTGGTCGCAGGCGGTCGGGGTCGACCTCGCCGGGCCGACCGACCGGCCGCCGACCGGCTGGGAGCGGCTGCTCGGCGTTCCGCGGTTGCTCGCGCGTCGGCCCGGCACCGACGGCGGGCGCGACGCGCTCGTGCTCGCGGCGGGCATCGGCCTCGTCGTCCTCGGGGCGCTCGCGCTGCTCTCCTCGCAGGGCGCGCTGGCGTGGAGCCGCAGCAGCCTGCTGCAGACGGTCGTCGTGCTCGGCGCGCTGGCGGTCGTCGTACTGCCGTTCTGGCGGCGGCTCTCGCGTCGCGCGACCGCCGAGCGCAGCGAGCGGATCCGCAGCGACGAGCGAGCGGAGGTCGCCGCCCACCTCCACGACTCCGTGCTGCAGACGCTCGCCCTCATCCAGCGCCGCAGCGACGACCCGCGCGAGGTCTCGCGGCTGGCGCGCGGCCAGGAGCGCGAGCTGCGCCTGTGGCTCTCCGGGCGCAGCGAGCGCCCCGACGACGAGACGATGGCCGCGCTGCGCGCCGCCGCGGCCGCCGTCGAGCTCGAGCACGGGGTCGAGGTCGACGTCGTCACCACCGGCGAGCGGGCCCTCGACGACCGCGCCGTGGCTCTCGTGGCGGCCGCGCGGGAGGCGATCGCCAACGCCGCCCGGCACGCCGGGACCGACGCCGCCGGCATGCCGCAGCCCGTCCAGGTCTTCGCCGAGG
>JALRCL010000172.1 GCA_023268575.1 Patulibacter sp. | reverse complement strand
GACCGGGCCGCTGTCGTCCCCGCCTCGCCGAGAAGCTCCGCATGTCCTCGCTGCGTCCCCTCCTGCGTCACCTCGCCGACGAGCCGACCGGTGCCCGGATCGCTCGCGAGGGCGGCGACGCGTTCGTCGCCACCGCCCTGCGGCCGTACGTCATCGCCGCGGCCCTGGACGGGGTCGACGGGGCGATCGGGCTCGGCCGGCCGGCGCTCGTCGTCGCCGGGGACGACAAGCAGGCGCGCGACCTGGCCCGCGACCTCCGCGCGTGGCTGCACCCTCGACCGGTGCGGCTGTACCCCTCGCGCGGCGTCGCCTACGAGTCGCATCTCGCTCCGCCGCCGAGCCTCGTCGGCCAGCGCGTCGCCGCCCTCGACGCGCTCCTCGCCTTCGAGGATCCCGACGCGGTGCCGTCGGGCGTCGCGGTCCCGGACGAGCCGCCCGTGATCGTCGCCTCGGTGGTCGCGCTGCTGGAGACGGTGCCCGACCCGGCGCTGCGCCCGCACGGCTTCACGCTGCGGGTGGGCGAGCTGCTCGACCTCGACGAGGTCTCCGGCGAGCTCGTGCGCGCGGGCTACGAGCGCGTGGACCAGATCACCGACCGCGGCCAGTTCGCGATCCGGGGCGGGATCCTCGACGTCTTCCCCGGCACGGAGGACAATCCGGTCCGGATCGACCTCTTCGACATCGAGATCGAGTCGATCCGCGCGTTCTCCGTCTTCACCCAGCGCTCGCTCGACGAGCTGCAGGAGGTCTTCGTCGCGCCGGCGGCGGAGCTCGCCGCCGAGCACCGCGAGTCGGCCGAGATCGCGTCCCTGCTGAGCAAGGACGACGGCCAGCCGCCGGACGTCGCCGAGCTCCTGCCCGTCGAGCGCTTCGGGAGCTTCCTCGATCTCGTCCCGGACGACGCGGCCGTCGTGCTCGCCGCCGACGAGGAGCTCGCGCCGGCCCTGCGCGACCAGTGGGACGACGTCGAGGCCGCCTTCCACGACCGCGACCTCGGCCACCTCTACGTGCGCCCGGACGTCGTCATGGGCGAGCTGGAGCGCCGCGCCGCGCTGCGGATCAACAGCCTCCTGCGCGACCAGGAGCTGCAGCTCCACGGCCAGTCCGGCGATCTCGCCGCGCGCAACCTCACCGCCGCCGAGACCGAGCTCGAGAAGCTCCTGCGCTCGGGCTACCGGACGGTCGTCACCTGGCGGCGCCAGGGCGACGGCGATCGCGCGGCCTACAACCTCAGTCGCGTCCGTGCCCAGTGGATCGGCGAGGGCACCGGCGCGGCCAGCGACGGCTGGGACGCGAGCCGGGCGGGCTTCGTCATCGCGGACCTGCGCCACGGCTTCATCGCGCCGGGGATCAACCTCGCGGTCCTGCCGGACCACCGGCTGCTGCGCCGCCGCCGGTCCTCCGACGAGGACGAGGCGCGGCGCCGCTCGGGCCGGCGCGGCGCGCTGCGGAGCTTCGCCGACCTGCGGACCGGCGACATCGTCGTCCACGAGGACCACGGCATCGCGCGCATCGACGGCTTCGACACGAAGACCGTCGCCGGGGTCACCCGCGACTACCTGAAGCTCCACTACGCGGGCGAGGACAAGGTCTTCGTCCCGGTCGACCAGCTCGCGAAGATCACGCGCTACACCTCGGCCGGCGGCGCGGGGCAGGTCCAGCTCTCGAAGCTCGGCGGCAAGGGCTGGGAGGCGATCAAGACCCGCGCCCGCAAGGCCGCCCACGAGATGGCCGGCGAGCTGCTGAACCTCTACGCCGAGCGCCGCGCCCGCCGCGGCTACGCGTTCCCGCAGGACGGCGAGCTCGTCGAGGAGTTCGAGGCGAAGTTCCCGCACAAGGAGACCGTCGACCAGCTCGAGGCGATCGACGCGGTGAAGGCCGACATGGAGTCCGACCGTCCGATGGACCGCCTGATCTGCGGCGACGTCGGGTTCGGCAAGACCGAGGTCGCGCTGCGCGCGGCCGTGAAGGCCGCGGCCGACGGCAAGCAGGTCCTCATCCTCGCGCCGACGACGATCCTCGCGCAGCAGCACTACGCGACCTTCGCCGAGC
>JALRCL010000132.1 GCA_023268575.1 Patulibacter sp. | reverse complement strand
AAGTTTGCCCGCCTCCTTGGCGCCTTGCTCGCCCTTGAGCGCGATGTAATCGTCGTATGCGATGACTTCCGCGCGAATGAACCCGCGCTCGAAATCCGTGTGGATCACACCGGCGGCCTGTGGTGCCGTCGCGCCCTTGCGCACCGTCCAGGCGCGTACTTCCTTCTCGCCCGCGGTGAAATACGTCTGCAGTCCGAGCAAGGCATAGCCGGCGCGGATCACGCGATTGAGACCGGGCTCCTCGAGCCCCAGATCCTTGAGAAACTCGGCTCGATCGGCATCTTCGAGCTGCGAGATCTCCGCCTCGATCGCTGCACAGACAGCGACCACCTGCGCGCCCTCACGCGCTGCAAGCCCCGTCACGGCATCGAGCATCGGGTTGTTGCTGAAGCCCGACTCCTGCACGTTCGCCACGTACAGCACTGGCTTGTAGGTGAGCAACTGCAGGTCGCGCACGATCGGTCGCTCGGTCTCATCGAACGAGAGCGCGCGCACGGGCTTGCCCTCGTTCAGCGCATCGCGCACACGACGAATGATGTCGCGCGCCTTGATCGCCTCCTTGTCCATGGCTTTGGCGGCTTTCTCGGCGCGCTGCAAGGCCTTCTCAGCGGTTTCGAGATCAGCGAGCGCGAGTTCGGTGTTGATGATCTCGATGTCTGCCAGCGGATCGATGCGCCCGGAGACGTGCACGATGTCGTCGGTCTCGAAGCAGCGCACGACGTGCGTGATCGCATCGACCTCGCGAATATTGGCGAGAAACTTGTTGCCGAGGCCCTCGCCCGTCGAGGCGCCGCCGCGCGCGCTCGCGCATCTCGGCGGCGGCCTTCTCCGTGAACGTGATCGCGAGGATCTGCCCGGTGTCCAGCGTCTCGTCCTCGACGAGCAGGCGGACGTACCGCTCCACGAGGACGCTCGTCTTGCCGGCCCCGGCCCCGGCGGAGACGAGGGTCGGGCCGCGACGGGCGATCGCCTCCGCCTGCCGATCGGTGAACGTGCCACCGCCGGCCGTCGGGAGGTCGCGCCGCAGGCGCCCGCGCTCGTCGTGCAGCAGCGCGGGGTCGACGAGCCGGTCGACGGGCGCGGCCTGCTCCTCCTCCGCCGCCGCGATGAGGTCCAGCAGCGAGGTCTGGTCGGTCGCGCTCACCAGAGCCTCGCGATCGCCGGGTGGTCGCAGCCCCCGTCGCGGCCGTGGACCGAGCCGTCCGCGGTCGGCGTGATGCCGCCGGCGCGCAGCGCGGCGACGGCCGCGCGCGCCTGGGCGAGGAGCTCGTCGAGCGCCGCCTGGACCCCGGGGACGTCCTTCGGACCGCGGCCGCGGCTCGCGCTCAGGGCGCCGCGGTGCTCGAGGCCCGCCGGGGGCCGGGCGCCCGTGAGGACGCCCGTCCGCGGCGCGGCGGGCTGGTAGAGCGCGTAGGCGGGCGGGTCTCCGCCGGCGGCGGCGACCGCCGCCAGGTAGGCCCCGGCCTGGATCGTCGCCGTGTCGCCCCAGCGGGTCGCCGGGACTGCGCCGCCGCCTCCGAGCTTGTAGTCCACGACGCCGATCCCCTCCCCCTCGCCGGGCAGCGGCACGCGGTCGACCCGGTCGACGCGCCCCACCGCACGGGCACCGTCGCCGAGGTCGAGGGGCGGGACGTCGCCGTCGTCGTCGATCCGCAGCTCGACCGCCTCGAGGCGCGCCTCGCCGTAGCGCTCCCCGAGCGCCCCGAGCACGGCGGCGACGCCGGTGTCGGCGCGGCGCCGGAGCACCGCTGCGCGGTGAGGCGGCAGGCCGGCGACGGCGACCGGACCGAGCTCGTCGAGCGCTCGCCGGCCCGCAGCGAGCAGGGCGTCCCGGTCGAGCGCCGCGTAGGGCGGGTGGCCGGCGCCTCCGGCGACCTCGACGATCGCCCGCTGGAGGACCTCGTGCACGAGCTGGCCGTGGCGCTGCGGCTCGGTCTCCGGCCGGTCGTCCCGCGCTCCCGCGAGGTGCTCGACGAGCCAGCAGACCGGGCAGCGGGCCAGGCGCTCGACCTCGCGCACGGTGAAGCGCGAGCGCTCGAGCAGCACGCGACGAACCGTCTCGCGTCCGACGGCGTCGAGGTCGGAGCCGAGCGGTCCCGGGGTCGCGGTCGAGCGCCGGTCCGGGGGCGCGACGAGCGCCGAGGACCGGGCGAGCGTTCGCGGGCGCGCCGGGGCGAGCGTGGCGGCGATGTCGGCGAGGAACGGCGAGGGCGGCCGCGGCTCGCCGCGCTCGGTGGCCTCGGGCCGGCTGAGGACGAGCAGCCGGGTCGGCCGCGCCACGAGCTCGAGGAAGAGCATCCGCTCGGCGGCCAGCCGCTCCGCCGGGACGGCGAGGAGGGCGCCGCCCGCGGCGGCCGCGAGCACGGCGCGGGTCTCGCGGTCGACGAGCGGGTCGACGGGCTCCGGGGCGGGGAACGCCGCCTCGTCGAGCCCGGCGAGCGCGAGGACCGCAAGGTGGCGGCCGCGCAGGGCCGCCGGCTCGGCGATCTCGACCCGCCCCGGTCCCGGCGCGCGACCGGCCGGGACGGGCAGCTGGCCGAGCTCGCCGCGCAGCTCCGCGGCCGTGGGCAGGAGCGCGGGCGATCGGCGCGCGAGCTCCTCGAGCTCCGCGAGCCAGCGGTCGATCGCGGCGGCCGCCCGGGCCACGACGTCCTCGTCCCCGCCGGTGGCGGGCTGGGCATCGACGAGCACGGGCAGGGCGTCGCGCAGGAGGAGCACCGCCGCCGCCGCGTCGTCGTCCGGCGCCACCGCGCGCTCGAGGAGGGCGGCCGCGGGCGTGCCGTCGAGCAGGGCCGCCGCGCGCTCGAGGGCCGGGGCCGCCCGCTCGACGCCGCCGCGCCGCAGGCCGATCGCCCATGCGTCGAGGTCGTCGCGCACCTCGGGCGCCGCGGGGAGCAGCTCCGTGGCCACCCGGACCACGTCGTCGGCGTCGCCGTCGCCGGTCCGCAGCGCCAGCAGCGAGAGCAGGGCGCGCCCGACGCCGGTGCGCTGCGCCGGCTCCTGCCGGGGGCGCGCGACCGGCACGCCGAGGGTCGCCAGCGCGCGCTCCAGCCGCGCCCCGCCCACCCCGCCGGCGTCGCGCGCGGCGATCGCGACGTCGTGCCAGGCCAGGCCGTGCTCGTCGACCGCCTCGGCGAGGAGGTGCGCCAGGCCCTCGGCCTCGGCTCGCGCGTCACCACCGGCGAGGGTCACGACGTCGCCGAGGACGTCGCCGTCGGCCGTGCCGGGCGGCGCTGCGGCGCGCGGTTCGAAGAGCGACGCGGCGAGGCGGGCCCGCCCGCTCTCGGCGGGTCCGCCGGCGAGGACGACCTCGCGGCGCCCGATCCGCGCCACCGTGGAGCCCGCGAGCACCTCGGCCCCGGCCCGCAGCGGCAGCAGCCCGGTCCGTCCGGGTCCGTCCTCCGGCAGCTCCTCGGCCGTGCGCCGGAGCTCCTCGACGAGGTCTCGGCGCGCCGCCGTCGCGCGGCGGCCGTCCTCGAAGGGCAGCGAGACGACGACGTCGGCGCCGCGCGCCAGGACGCGCAGCAGCGCCTGCTGCCCGAAGGTCAGGTCGTCGAACCCGTACAGCGCGACCGGGGCGCGCCAGCCGCCGGCGACGAGCGCCCGGCGGACCTCGACCGCGACGGCCCCGGGGGAGCGCTCGCCGTCCAGGCCCCCCGCGCGCGCGGCCTCCTCCATCCCGCGCACGACGATCCGCAGATCGGCGACGAGGTGGGGATCCACGGTCGCGTCCGCCAGGTCCACCCGTCCGAGCGCGTCCTCGAGGTCCGCGAGGCCGAGGCCCCGCTCGGCGAGATCCTCGAGCAGGGCGTCGAGGCGGCCCCGCAGCCGCGGCCGATCGAGCGCGGCGGCGAGCGGCCGCTCCGGTCCGAGGGACCGCAGGCCCGCCACGAGCAGCCGGTCGCGCGTCAGCGCCCCGAGCTCGGCGGGCGGCAGGCCGGCGGCGCGGCGGGCCAGGCGCGCCAGCCCGTCGGGCGTGACGACGCGGACCCCGGTGACGACCCCGCCCGCGAGCCCGAGCAGCTCGCGCCGGTAGACGTCGGCGTCGGACCCGGTGGGCACGACGAGCACCGGGCGGCGACCGGCGCTCGCCCAGCGCCGCACGAGGCCCAGCACGACGCCCGCCTTGCGGGCGTTCGTCGGGCCGGTGACGAGCTGGAGCGTCACGTCATCGAGGCTGGCAACGCTCGCGGACGGACCGCAAGCCGCCGTGCAGCGCGCGATCGCGACCGCTGCGGCGCGGCGCCCTCAGGCGGCCGCGGCGCCGTCCCCGGTCGCGGTCCCCCCGGCGGCCGCGCCGTCGGTCGCGGCGATCCCGTCGCCCTCGCCCGCCGGAGCGCGCAGGCCGTCCTGGGCCCAGGGCTCGTCGAACTCGACGCGCCACTTGCCCTCCTCGGTCTGGTGGAGGGCGAGCCGCGCGCGGAAGTTCCGCCCGGCGCGGCTCTTGAAGCCCGTGACCGGCTTCTGCGTCCGACCGGTCCGCACGAGCTCGCGGGCGACGGCGGCCGGCAGCGTCTTGCCCGCCTTACTCTTCCAGATGACGAAGCCGCAGCCCGGGTCGTCCTTCGACCAGCACGAGAAGCCCTTGCGGTTCTCGCTGATGTCCCGGCCGCAGACCGGGCACGGCCCGAGGTTCGCGCGCGGGATGCGGACGTCCTTGAGCTTGCCGTCGAGCTTCGTGACGGTCTTCTGCGCGTACTCGGCGATCTCGGCCATGAACGCCTGGCGCGTGATCGTGCCGGACTCGATCAGGGCGAGCTTGCGCTCCCAGTCGCCGGTCAGCGACGGCGAGGTCAGCCCGAGCTCCGGGTCCTCGATCAGCCGGATGACGTTCAGGCCCTTCTCCGTGACGACCAGGGCGCGACCGTCGCGCTCGACGTAGCCGACGTCGATGAGCCGCTCGATGATCGCCGCGCGCGTGGCCGGGGTGCCGATCCCCGAGTCCTTCATCGCCTCGCGGGCCTCCTCGTCGTCGACGAGCTGGCCGGCGGTCTCCATCGCGCCGAGCAGCGACGCGTCGCTGTAGCGCCGCGGCGGCTTGGTGACCTTCTCCTCGGCGCCGATCTCGAGCGTCGCGACGTCCTCGCCCTGCTCGAGCTTCGGCAGCGTCTGCTGGCGCCCCTCGTCCTCGTCGTCGCCGGCGGACCCGCCGTCGGTGGCCTCGCCGTAGACGCCGCGCCAGCCCGGGACGAGCAACACCCGACCGCGCGTGCGGAAGACGTGGGTGTCGAGCTGGACCTGCTGCTCCACGCCGTCCTCGTCGGGGCGGGTCACGGTGACCGGCGCCTCGACGGTCGTCTCGATCCGCGTGTTCTCGAACTCGGCGTCGGGGTGGAAGACCGCGAGGAACCGGCGGACGACGAGGTCGTAGATGCGACGGTCGTCGTCGCCCATCTTCTCGATCGCGTGCGGCGCGTTGGTCGGGATGATCGCGTGGTGATCGGCGACCTTCGCGTCGTTCACGACGCGCCCGAGCGGCAGCGTGTCGAGCCCCTGGACGTACTTCGCGGCCTGCGCGTACTCGGCGCGGACGCCGACCTGCCCGGCGGTCGGCTTGATCTCGGGGATCATGTCCCCGGTGAGGAAGCGCGAGCTCGTTCGCGGGTACGTGAGCGCCTTGTGCTCCTCGTAGCAGCGCTGCGCCGCGGCCAGGGTGCGGCGGGCGGTGAAGCCGAAGCGGCTGCCGGCCTCCCGCTGCAGCGACGTGAGGTCGTAGAGCAGCGGCGCGCGCTCCTTGCGCCGCGTCTTCTCGAGCTTCGTGATCCGGCCCCGGCGGTCCCGGACCGCGTCGGCGATGGCCTGCGCCTCGCCGGCCGTCGGCAGGCGCGGGTTCGTGCCCTGGTGCAGGCGGCCCCAGTAGGTGCGGGGTCGGCCGCCCTCGGCGCCCGGTCCGGCGTCGAACCGGGCGTCGACGAGCCAGTACGGCTCGGGGACGAACGCGCGGATCTCCTCCTCGCGGCGCGCGAGGATGGCGAGGGTCGGGGTCTGGACCCGCCCGAGCGAGACCGCGCCGTCGAAGCTCGACCGCAGGCGGATCGTCGCCGCGCGGGTCGCGTTCATGCCGACGAGCCAGTCCGCCTCGGAGCGCGACTGCGCGGCCTGGGCCAGCAGCTCGACCTCGTCGGAGGAGCGCAGCTCGGCCAGCGCGCGGCGCATGGCGTCCTCGGTCATCGAGGAGAGCCAGAGGCGGCGGGTCGGCTGCTTGCCGCCCCCCTTCTCGAAGACCCAGCGGAAGATGAGCTCGCCCTCGCGCCCGGCGTCGCAGGCGTTGATGACCTCGTCGACGTCCTCGCGCTTGAGGAGGTTGCGGATGACGGCCATCTGCTTCTTCGAGCTGTCGTCGCGCTCGACGAGCTTGAAGCGCTCCGGAACGATCGGCAGGTCGTCCATCCGCCAGCGCTTGAACTTCTTGTCGTACGCGTCCGGCTCGGCGAGCTGCACGAGGTGGCCGATCGCCCACGTGATGACGTGGTCGGGGCCCTCCATCCAGCGGGTGTTGCGCTCGCCGGTCGACTTGCCGACCTGGAAGGAGCCGGGGAGCACCTTGGCCAGGTCGCGGCCGACGGACGGCTTCTCGGCGATGACGAGCGTCTTCCCCACGCGGCGGAGCGTAGCGACCGACCTGCGTCGCGACCTCCGCGCCTCGTGCCGGGTCCGTGCCGGGCGAGCGCCGGAGCGGCACTGAGCGGCCGCTCAGTGCCCGCAGGGGCCCGGATCGACCGTGCGCGCCGGATCGACGTCGCGCAGCGCGGAGCGGACGACGTCGTTGGGCACCGCGTAGCCCGCGCGGCGCTTCGCGTTGGAGGAGCTCGCGAAGACCGTGCCGAGGACCCGCCCGCGCACGTCGACGACCGGACCGCCGGAGTTGCCCTGCTGGACGAGCCCCCGGAACGGCAGGATCCGCCGCTGCACCTG
>JALRCL010000015.1 GCA_023268575.1 Patulibacter sp. | reverse complement strand
CTCCACCGAGAACGGCATCGCCCACGGCCGGATCGAGACGTCCCACGGCGCCACCCGCAACCCCGCCGGCACCATCCGCTTCGGCAACGCCTCGGGGACCGTCGACCCCGCGTCCGGCGCGGTCGACATCCGCTTCGGGGGCACCGTCTACGCGGAGGGTCACGGGGCGGGCGAGGCGGCCGCGCTGCGGCTCTGGATCACGAACCCTCGGATCGTGGCCGCCGCCGGTGCGACGACGGGCGAGATCCGCGGCGACGTGCGCAGCAAGAGCCTCGATACGAACCAGGTCGTCGCCTATCCTGACGTCGCGTTCGCGCGCCTGGATCTCACGCGCGGACAGCGCACGAGCGCCGGCGGCGTCGTCACGTGGACCGGCGTGCCGGCCACGCTCACCGAGCCCGGCGTGCCGGCGTTCGCCGGGTTCTACCCGGCCGGCTCGGACCTCGACCCCGTGAGCTTCTCCGTCACCACCACGACCCCGTGAGCCTCCCGATGACCGCCCGCCTCTCCGTCGCCCTCACCGGCCTCGCCGCCGCGCTCGCGCTGCCGGCCGGCGCCGTCGCCGCCGACGTCACGCCGACGACGAAGGTGACCGGCGGGACGACGACCGCCACGCTCTCGGGCGTCGCCGCCCGCCAGCTCGCCGCCGCCGGCGTGCGCGCGTCGCCGGCCGGCAAGGTCACGCGGCGCGGCGGCGGGTTCCGGCTGCGCATCGCCGGTGGCTCCCTGAGCACGACGAGCAAGATCGACCACGCCCGCAGCGACGGCCTGACCTTCCGACGCGGCGCGCGCCGGGTGACCCTCTCCGACATCACGCTGCGCCTGAGCGACAAGCCGACGCTCCGCGCCCGGATCGGCGGGGGCCCGGCGCTCATCGTCGCCCGGGCCAAGCGCGGCCGCCTCACGCTGAGCGCCGACGGCGCGACCGGCCGCCGCTCCCGGATCACGTGGGTCCTCGCGCCGACGGCCGCCGGCAAGCTGCGCAGCGCGCTCGGCGTCCGGCGGCTCGCCGCCGCCGGCATCCTGCGGACGGCGGTGTCGGCGACCGCGACGCCGAGCGGCACCACCGCGCCGCAGCAGCCGACCGCACCGGCCGCCGACGCCGTCGTCCAGACGGGCACCGCGGACTGGGGCGTGCGCGCGTCGTTCCGCCGCTACATCACCGGGCCGATCGCCGGAGGCACCGTGGGGTCCGCCGACGGCGCCATCCGGACCCAGGACGGCGGCTTCCGCTTCATCGGCGGCAGCGGCTCGATCAACCGCGGGACCTGGGCGACCGACGTGCGCTTCAAGGGCACCGCCGTGTTCGACGGCCACCAGGGCGAGCTGCAGGTCCGGATCAGCAACCCGCGGGTGGTCATCGCCGCGGGCGCCACGCGCGGCGTCCTCCACGTCGACGCCACGAGCAAGGACCGCGAGAGCGGCCAGGTGAAGACGTACGCCGACCTGATCGTCGCGGACCTCGACCTCGCGAAGGCGACGCGGAAGCTCGACGGGACGAACGTCACGTGGAGCGGCATCACGGCGAAGCTCACCGAGTCCGGCGTGCCGGCCTTCGGCGGCTTCTACAACCCGGGCGCCGAGCTCGACCCGATCAGCTTCACGGTCGTCGCAGCCACCTGAACCGCCCCCCCCCCCCCGCCGCCGGCCCTCGCGGTCCGGCGCCTGCCGTCCGATCGGGGCTCGATCGGCGGACTGCCACCTGCCTCGCCGTCTGGTGTTCGGGTACCCGAACACCGGACGGCGATCCCGTCGGGATCCTGATAGCGTCGCCTCGCTTCTGGCGTTGGCGATCGGCTTCGCGCCGATGCCTTTCTGGGACGAGGACGAACCCCGTTTCGCGGCCATCGCGCGGACGATGCTCGAGACCGGCGACTGGGTCGTGCCGATCTA
>JALRCL010001002.1 GCA_023268575.1 Patulibacter sp. | reverse complement strand
AGCGCGACGAGCTCGCGCTCCTCCGTCCCGAGGCGCACCGTCTCGGCGTCGGCGGTGCGCACCTGCAGGCCGAGCGCGTCGCGGTAGAAGCCCGCCACCCGGTCGAGGTCGGCGACGTCGAGGGCCACCACGCCGGCACGCAAGGTGGTCTGGGTGGTGGTCGTCATGGGCACAGCGTATCAGTGATTGCACAAGCAATCAAAACGCGCCGCCGGTCGTCCACGACCGGCGGACGGGGCGGCGAGGCAGCTCGCCGCCCCGTCCGGATCAGGCGTTGGGCAGCTCCGGCCCGTCCTCGCCCTCCTGGACGTTCTGGGCCATCTGCTCGGCGAGCTGGGGCAGGAGGTCGGCGACCTGCATGCCGAGGACCTGGGCGAACGTCGCGACGACCTGCGTCTCGCCGTTCTCGACCTCGACCTCCTGGATCTGGGGCGAGAAGATCGCCTCCGCCTGGACCTCGCCCGGCTCCTCCGGGTGGTCGGAGAGGATGATCACCGCGCGACCGGGGCCGTCCGGCACGACGCTGCCGCCGAGGACGTCGCGGACGGAGCCGAGGATCTCGGCGACCATCTCGGACCAGAGGACGCGCGCGTCCTCCCGTTCCTCGTCGTCCATGTCGGCCAGGTGGTGGCGGTTGCGGCGGGCGAGCGCCTCGACGCCCGCGGCCACCGACCGCTGCTCGAGCAGCTGGTCGAGGTGCAGCGGGACGGAGGGCTGCGGGATCGGGGCGGCTTCGTCGCTCACCCGTCGCACGCTACGCCATTCGCGGGAACGAGCGTCCCGCCGCGACTCCGGCCCCGGAACGACCGACGGCGCCCGGTGGGCGCCGTCGGCGTGGTCCGGGGATCCGGACCGCGGGTGGGGGCGTGGCTCAGCCGGCGCCGACGCCCACGGCCTTGCCGCCCTTGCGGACGACCCGGGTCGAGCTGACCTTGCGGCAACCGCGCAGGAACGGCACGTCGTCGCGGTTCGCGCGCACGGTGTCGCGCGGCGAGCGGCAGATGACGCGGGCCGGCGGGCCGGCGATCGCGACGCTCACGTGCGCCTTGCCGCTGCGGTGCGTCGTGACCCGGTCGCCGAGGCGGGTCTGGGCGCTGCCGGCGTCGACGGAGTCGTTGCCCGAGCCGGTCGTGATGACGTCGTCGCCCGAGCCGCCGAACAGGGAGTCGTTGCCGCTCCCGCCGTCGATCCGGTCGTCGCCCTGGGTGCCGTAGATCACGTCGCGGCCGGCCTGGCCGTAGAGGCGATCATCACCGCCGCCGCCGACGATCCGGTCCTTGCCGGCGCCGCCGTAGATGCGGTCGTTGCCCTCGCCGCCGGAGATCCGGTCGTTGCCCTGGTTGCCGTCGAGGCAGTCGTTGCCGTCGACGCCGTAGAGGCGATCGTTGCCGCGCAGGCCGAGGATCCGGTCCGCACCACGGGTGCCGTAGATCTTGTCGGCGCCGTTGGTCCCGACCACGACGTAGTCCTTGCCGGGCCCGTAGAGGCAGCGGGAGTTCGGCAGCTGGCCGAGGCCGGCGAGGCGACGCGCCTCGACGAGCGGGATGACCGTGCCGCCGCGCGGGACGTCGGTGCTGTTCGGCACGCCGATGACGATCGCGCCGTAGCGGTCGGTGCCCGGGATGACGCAGACGACCGGCTTGGAGCCCTGGCCGATCGAGCCGGGCGGGCAGAGCTGGTTCTCCGGGTCGGTCGGGTCGATCGGCCCGTTGTTCCCGCAGACGTCGCCGTCGGCGGCGATCTTCGTCTGGCCGATCACCACGTCAGCCAGCGGGGTGCCCGCGGCCGCGAGGACCTTCACGCGCAGCGGCGTGACGACGATCGAGTTGCCGGTCTTCACGACCTGGTTGATCGGATCGATGCTGAGGACGCCGTCGAGGCCCAGGCCGCGGAGGAGGTCTCCCAGGCCGTTGACGAGCTGGTCGAGCGAGACGGGGACGCCGGCGAGCTTCACGTTCGTGAGCTCCGAGGTGCCCTGGAAGTCCGGCACGCCGCCCTTGCAGACGGCGGTCGCGGTCGCCTTCACCGCGCCGACGGAGAGCAGCGCGCCACCGATCGGCAGCTCGATGTTCGCCGTGGTCGTCTCGGCGGTGACGGTCTGGGCGTTCGTCGCGCCGGTCTGCGGCGTGATCGTCGTCTTCGCCTTCACCGCGGTCGCGGCGGCGAGCTGGTTCACCAGCGGGACCGCGGCCCCCGTGTCGCCGGCACCCTGCTCGTCCGACGTGCAGGACGGCTTGTCGAAGGTCGCGCCCGGGGCGCTGCCCTTGATGCCGTTGGCGAGGATCGGCTCGACGGCCGACTGGCCGGCGAGGGACGCGTAGAGCGCGCTGGCACGACACTGCCAGGCTGGGGTCGCGGCGTCGGCGGCGTGCGGCGCGGCGAGCGCGACGAGCGTCGCCAGGGCGAGCGCCACCGCGACGAAGGTCCGCCGCGCACGAAGGCGCCCGTCCGCGAGTGACGGGGAGAAGTTGGGGGTCGGCACCCGACCATTCCTACCGAACCCGCCCCGCCCTTGGCGCACCGACGGGTGCGATCCCGCCAGAACCAACGGACGGCTGGTCGGTCGGTGCGAGAAACATCCAACGAACGTCCATGCTTCGCCTCCCCGAACGGGGGGTTGCCGCCGCGGGGGAGGCCGCAGCTCTGGCCGATCGGCGGAGGGCGACATCCCCCGATGTCCACCACCGCGGGGATTCTCGACCACGGTCGTCCGGTCGACACCGGCGGCCGAGCGGCAGACCGTCCGTCCGCCGGAGCGCGTGGCCGGGTAGGCCGCCGCGACCGGCTGGCCGGTCCGCGCCGGGGGCGCGCGCCGCTGGGGGCGGGCACCCCCGGAACGACGACGGCCCCGCCGGGGCGGGGCCGTCGAGGACGTCGCAGAGGACGCGGCGCGCTAGGAGCGGCCGGCGAGCTCGACGATCAGGTGCTCGGTGATCGGCACCTGGATCTCCTGCCGCGTGGGCAGGCGCAGCACGCGGCCCGAGAGGCCGTCGTGGTCGGCCTCGAGCCAGGCCGGGACGATCGCGATCAGCTCGGTCGACTCCTGCGCGAGCGACTTGATCGGGCTGCCGTCCTTGATCGTCACGACGTCGCCCGGCTTCAGGCGCGCGGAGGCGATCGTGTGACGGACGCCGTTGACCAGCACGTGGCCGTGCGAGACGAACTGCCGCGCCTGGGCGCGGGTCGACGCGAAGCCGAGGCGGGTCACGACGTTGTCGACGCGCAGCTCGAGGAGCTGCAGCAGCCGCTCGCCGGTGACGGTGTCGTCAGCGTTGCGCTTGGCGGCCTCCGTGAGGAGGCGGCGGAACTGCCGCTCGCGCACGCCGTAGTAGCGCTTCGCCCGCTGCTTCTCGCGCAGCTGCTGCGCGTAGACGGACGTCTTCATGCGGCGACCGCCGCCGTGCTGCCCGGGGGGCAGCGCGCCACGACGCTCCAGCGCGCCCTTGCCCGCCAGGCGACGGGCGCCCTTCAGCTCGAGGTCGACGCCCTCACGGCGGGAGAGCCGCTCGACCGGTCCGGTGTAACGACCCATGTCCGAGGGCCTCCTAGATTCCTGCTCCGAAAGTCACGAGCCGGATAGGGTAGCCGACCGGTCGCGGCCATGACTGCCGCCCTCGCGCGGGGCTCGTGCGGGCAACGTCCGGGTCCTGCGCCATCCTCGCGCAGTCCCGCGTGGATGTCGTCTTCGGGGAGGAGCGACGCACGCGGCGGGCAATCTGCGCATGATGGGCGCTTGCGACGGACGCCCGGCGCCGTGCCGGGCCCGTCCACCGCCGTCCCCCCTCCTGCTGCGACCCAGATGAGCGACACCTCGACCGACCGCGACGCCGAGCGCGCCGACACCGGCGACGAGGAGGTCGTGCGCCCGTCGGGCGAGGAGGTAGAGCAGACGGACGAGCGCCCGGAGGTCGGGCCGGAAGTCGAGGAGGCGTCGCCGCGCGGCGACGCCGGCGACGGCCCCTCGGACGAGGACGACCCGGCGGGGGACGGCGGCGGCGAGCACGGCGAGCCCGAGGGCGAGGGCGACGACCGGGAGCCCGAGGATCACGAGCTCCGGGACGCGGATGGGGAGCACGCGCCGGACGGCGAACCCCGGGACGAGGACGCGGACGAGGACGCGGACGAGGACGCGGACGAGGACGCGGACCACGAGCCGGACGACGAGGCCGCCCCGCCGGTCATCGGCTGCCTGCGCTGCGATGCGCGCGTGCCCCTCGGGTC
>JALRCL010000968.1 GCA_023268575.1 Patulibacter sp. | reverse complement strand
CCTCGACGTCGACGAGGTCCGGTCCGGCGCCGTCCGGGACGACCGCGCTCGGGGACGGGCGATCGCGCTGATCGGTCAGCGTCGCGGCGGATGGCGGCGTCGCGGCGGGTGGCGGCGTCGCCTCGTCCGTGGTCGGCGCGTGCTGGGCGACCGAGAACCGGCCCGGGCCCTTCAGCGTCCCGCTGAGGATGAGACGCGTGCCGGGCGGGTACCGCTCGACGAGCCACGGCTGATTGAAGAAGGCGGCCTCGAGCTGGCCGGTGTGATCGGTGACCCACGCGGTCACGAGCGGCCGCATCCCCCGGCGCCGGACCGGCCGGCTCTGGATCCGCCGGACCTCGACGACGATCGTGAGCCGCTCGTCCGGGCGCAACCGGTCGATCGTGGCGACCTCGCCGCCCTCGACCGGCAGGTGGTGCAGCAGCCCGCCGATCGAGTCGATCCCGAGCGCGACGGCGGCCTTCGTCGCCTTCTTGCCGGTGAACCCGCTGTCGGCCCCGAGCGTCCCCGGCCGAGGGCGCCGCAGCGGCGCGGCGCGCAGCGCCTCGCGCCCCCGCGGCAGCTCGGGGTCGTCGGCGAACGGGGGCAGCGTCGCCTCCGCCGGCGGGTCGGACGTCATCGAGCCGGTCACGGGCACCGGGGGCCATCGTGACGGACGCGACGGACGCCCACCGGAGCCACCGCACGGAGCCCGAGGATCGGTGGCGGGACCGGGCGCCGCGCGATGTCGACTCGGTCCGGGCGCGACATCGTCGCCGGACGTCGCACCGTCGCCGCAGCGCGGCCACGATGCTCGGCCGAAGGCACCGACCAACGACCCTGCGCGTGGCGTGGCGGCGCGGGCCACGCGGCCTCGTTCGACCTCGGACCGACCGCCGGCGGACGCCGACCGTGGTCCCGCGCGCGGCGCGACGGCCCGCCCGGCGGGGCGCCCGCCGGCCCCGGGCCTACCCCGAGCGGAATCGGGGTCGGACGGCCACGGGGTCGACCCGGAACGGTGCCGCGTGCATCGGGCCCCGTTCTCTGGGCACCAACGGCCACGGCGACGACCGGAGCGGCGGCGTGTGCACCGCGCCCCGTTCAGCGGTCTCGGACATCGATCCCTGCCCACGGGTCGCCACGGGTCGCAACGGACGAAACCGCGGGGCGCCGGGGCCACGAGGCACAGGCCTGGCGTCCCGTCGCGAGCCGACGCGGTCGCTCGCTACTCGGCGGCCACGAGCCACCACCACGCCGGCTGGCCGCCGTCGCGGAGCTCGAGCTCGACGTCTTCGGGCGCGAGGCCCTCGAGGACGTCGTCGGCGAGCGGGGCGGCACGGCCGCGCAGGACCGTGACGAGCTCGCGGTCGGCGGCGAGGCGCTCGAGGACCGTGCGCAGCGTCGCGGCGGGGTCGCCCCAGGCGACGAGCTCCTCCTCGACGTAGCCCAGGGCGTCGCCGACGGCGAAGCGGCCCTGCGGGTCCTCGCGGGCCGCCGGGGCGACGCCGCCGGTGCCGAGGTCCTCCAGCAGCTCGGTCAGCGCCGCGGCGTCGTCGGCCGCCGGACGCGCGGGATCGTGGCCGACGGCGATCGCGAGGCCCGCCTGCTGGGTGCGCGTGGGCACGACGACGACCGTCGCGTCGGCGAGCTCGGCGGCGCGCTCGGCCGCCATCCGGACGTTCGGGTTGTTCGTCAGCAGGACGACCTCGTCGGTCCCGCAGGCCGCGATCGCGTCGACGAGCTCGGCCGTCGCCGGGTTCATCGTCGGGCCGCCGTCGAGCACGACGGCGCCGAGCGACGTGAGCGCCTCGACGATCCCCTCGCCGTGGGCGACCGCGAGCAGCGCGGTCGGGCCGGTCGCGGAGCCGCGCAGGCCCCCGGCGGGCGGGGGCTCCGCGTCGTCCGTCGCGACCCGGGCACCGACCGTGCCCTCCACCAGGGCCGCCTCGCGCTCGGCCAGGTGGCCGCGCTCGAGCCGCGCCGCGACCTGCTCGCTCATGTCGGCGACGTCGACGGACGAGATCTCCCCCGCGAAGAGCGCCATCGCGGCGTCGGGGTCGTCCGTGTGGACGTGGACCTTCAGCGTCCGCTCGTCCCCGACGACGACGATGATCGAGTCGCCGAGCTCGGCGAGCTCGCGGCGGGCGCGCCCGGCGTCGAGGTCGGTTCCGGTGATCGCGAAGTTCGTGCAGAAGCGGTACGTCTCCGACGCGTGGGCCGCCTCCTCGGACAGCTGCGCGGCCTCGTAGTGGCGGATGTCGAAGCCCTCGCCGGGCGCGTCGCCGCGAAGCGTCCGGATGACACCGGCGAAGAGCAGCAGCAGCCCGAAGCCGCCGGCGTCGACCACGCCGGCCTCCTTCAGCGGCGGCAGGAGCTCCGGGCCCTCGTCCAGCGCGACCTGGCCCGCGCCGACGGCGGCGGCGATGACCGTCGCCAGCGCCGCGGCCTGCTCGGACTCGCCCGCGAGGGGGCCGAGGTCGGCCGGATCCATCACCGCGACGGCGTGCGACGCCGCGCCGGCCATCTCGCGCACGACGGTGAGGATCGTGCCCTCGACCGGCTGGCGGACGGAGTCGTAGCCGCGACGGGCCGCACCGGCGAGCGCCGCGGCGATCAGCGGCGGGCGGATGAGCTCGCCCGGGCGGGCGACGAGCTCCTCCGCCGCGCCGCGGATGAGCTGGGAGAGGATGACGCCGCTGTTGCCGCGAGCACCGAGCAGCGCGGCACGCGCGAGCCGGCGCACGAGCTCCTCGCGCCCGATGGCGTCGAGCGTCGCGCCCTCCGCGAGGATCGCGTCGAGCTCGTCGATCACCGACCGGAGCGTCAGCGCCATGTTGTCCCCCGTGTCGCCGTCGGCGACCGGGAAGACGTTCAGGTCGTTGATCTCCTGACGGCGCGCGTCGACGTGCGCCAGGGCGCCCGCCACGACGTGGCGGAAGCGCACGATGCTGGGGTCGGCGACGGGCACGCCGAGGAACCGGGACCTAGGACGCCGCGGCGAGGCCGCGGCGGAGGGCTCAGACGGCCTTCTGGACCTTGCCGGCCTTGAGGCACCGCGTGCAGACGTACTGCCGCTGCGGCGAGCCGTTGATGAGCAGGCGGACCTTCTGGAGGTTCGGATCGAAGCGACGCTTCGTGGCTCGCATCGAGTGGCTCCGGCTCTGGCCGAAGGCCGGACCCTTGTTGCAGGAGATGCAGACCTTGGCCATAGGAGGAAGCAGGGTACCGATCGGCGACCGGCGACGCGTCCTCGCCCGCACGGGCCGTGGACGGTCCCGACCCGGCGGCGCGTCGGAGGGCTCGGCGCGGACGGCCGGGACTCGGCGGCGCGTCGTCCGGCCGGACCGCGCCCGGCCGGGCCCCGCGCGGCTCAGCGCTCCGCGGGTCGCCGCTCGGGCGCCGGCAGCGGGGCGCGGTGCGGGCGGCGCTCCGGAGCCGGCCGGTGGTCGGCCAGGCGACCGGGCTCGCGCAGGCGCACCCCCGCCGGCGAGGCGTCGGGCATCGGGATCGGGTCGGGCAGCGGCGCGCCGTCGTCGCCGCCACGGGGCGCGGGCGTGCGTGGCCGTCGCAGGCCACCGTCGCCGTCGTCGGCGTCGCGCCACCAGCTGGCGAGCTCGTCGCGGGCCCCCTTGGGCAGCAGGCGCCAGCCGAGGATCACGCCGCCGACGGCGTGCGGGACGAAGATCGCCAGCAGTCCGATGGTCTCGCCATCCACCACGCCGATGCTAGCGAGGGCCGCCCGGCCCCACCACCGGCGGACCGGCGACCGGCCGCAGCGACGGGTCGGACGCCTCCGGTCCGCGCTCAGGCCGCGAGGCCGCGGCGCACCGCGAGCAGCGCGATCACCGCGTCGGCCGCGTGCCGGCCGGAGTCGCGCTTGTCGCCGCCGGAGCGGGCGAGCGCCTGGTCCATCGAGTCGACGGTCAGCACGCCGAACGACGTCGGCACGCCGGTGTCCAGCTGGACCTGCTGGATGCCGCGGGCGGCCTCGCCGCAGACCCAGTCGTAGTGGTCGGTCTCGCCGCGGATGACCGCGCCGACGCACGCGACCCCGGCGTAGCGCCCCGACTCGGCGGCCATCTTCGCCGCCAGCGGCAGCTCGAACGCGCCCGGGACCTCGAAGACGTCGGCCGGGCCGTCGGCCGCCTCCGGTCCCGTGGCCTCGGCGAACGACGCCTGGGCGCCGGCGATCAGCCGGTCGGCGAGGTCGCGGTAGAACGTCGCGGCGACGATCGCGTAGCGCTGGCTCATGCGGGCTCCTGGCCGGTCGGGCGGGGCGGGGTGTTCGGCGGGGTGACCTGGAGCGGATCGCTGGCGGCGGCCGCGTCGCGCTCCTGCTCCTCCTGCAGCATCTCCGCGTCGACGTCGACGCCCTGGTGGTGCAGCAGGTGCCCCATCCGCGTCTGCTTCGTGCGCATGTACTGCTCGTTGTGCGGGTTCGGGGCGTGCTCGATCGGCACCTGCTCGGTGACCGAGAGCCCGTAGCCCTCCAGCCCGCGGATCTTCTTCGGGTTGTTCGTGAGGATCCGGATCGACCCGAGCCCGAGGTCGACGAGGATCTGCGCCCCGATCCCGTAGTCGCGCAGGTCGGCCGGCAGCCCGAGCTTCAGGTTGGCGTCGACGGTGTCGTAGCCCTCCTCCTGGAGCTTGTAGGCGCGGAGCTTGTTCAGCAGCCCGATCCCGCGACCCTCCTGCGACAGGTAGAGCAGGACGCCCTGGCCCTCGCGCTCGATCATCGCCAGCGCCGACTCGAGCTGCTCGCCGCAGTCGCAGCGCAGGGAGTGGAAGACGTCGCCGGTCAGGCACTCGGAGTGGACCCGGACGAGCACGTCCTCGGCGCCCGAGACGTCGCCCTTCACGAGCGCGACGTGGTGCTTGCCGTCCACGAGCGAGCGGTAGCCGACCGCCTGGAAGTCGCCGAAGGCCGTCGGCAGCTGGATCCCGACCACGCGCTCGACGAGCCGGTCGTGCTTGCGCCGGTAGGCGATGAGGTCGGCCACGGTGATCATCCGCAGGCCGTGGCGCTCGGCGTACGGGACGAGGTCCGGGACGCGGGCCATCGTGCCGTCCTCGTTCATGATCTCGCAGATCACGCCGGACGGATTGAGCCCGGCGAGGCGCGCGAGGTCGACCGACGCCTCGGTCTGGCCGGTGCGCTCCAGCACGCCGCCGGGCTTCGCCTTCAGCGGGAAGACGTGACCGGGCACGACGACGTCGCGCGGGCCGGAGGTCGGGTCGATCGCGACCTTGATCGTCTGCGCGCGGTCGGCCGCCGAGATGCCCGTCGTGACGCCCTCGCGAGCCTCGATCGAGACGGTGAAGGCCGTCTCGAACGGCGACTCGTTCTTCGCCGCCATGAGGTCGAGGCCGAGCTCCTCGCAGCGCTCCGGGGTGAGCGTCAGGCAGATGAGCCCGCGCCCCTCCTTCGCCATGAAGTTCACGGCGGCTGCGTCGGCGAACTCCGCCGCGACGACGAGGTCGCCCTCGTTCTCGCGGTCCTCGTCGTCGCAGACGATGACCATCTTGCCGGCACGGATGTCCTCGATCGCGTCCTCGACGCGATCGAACGGGCGCTCCAGCGTGCGGGTGGCGGTCTCGTCGCTCACGGGCGGTCCTTTCCGAGGAGCTTCTCGACGTGCTTCGCGAGCACGTCCACTTCGAGGTTCACGGGGGTGCCGGCGCTCGCCCGACCGAGCGTCGTGCGCTCGAGCGTCTCCGGGATGAGGGAGACCTCGAGCCAGTCGGCCGCGAGATCGGACACCGTCAGGGAGACGCCGTCGACGGTGATCGAGCCCTTCTCGACGACGTAGCGCAGGAGCGCCGGGTCCTCGGGGGCGATCCGCACGACCCGGCTGAAGCCGTCCTCGCGGGTCTCCGCGACGCGGCCGGTGCCGTCGACGTGCCCCTGCACGATGTGGCCGCCGAACCGGTCGCCGGCGGCCATCGCGAGCTCGAGGTTCACGCGGGCCCCCGGCGCCGCCGCCGCCTCGAGGCTCGTGCGCCGCAGCGACTCGTGCATGACGTCGGCGAGGAACGTCGGTCCGTCGGCGCCGGGCTCCGTCTCCCCCACGGCGGTCAGGCAGCAGCCGTTGACGGCGATCGAGTCCCCGGGACGCAGCTCCGCCGCCAGCGGCGTGCGCACGCGCAGGCGGACGCCGTCCTCGGTGGACTCCACGTCGGCGACGGTGCCGAGGTCCTGGACGATCCCGGTGAACACGGCTACCACTCCTTCAGTCGCGCGATGGTCAGCAGGTCGTCGCCGACCGGCTCGCGGGTCACCTCGAGGGGACGCAGGGCGTCGGCGATGCGCTCGACGCCCTCGCCCCCGAGCATCGGCGGCGCGCTGCGGCCGCCGAGCAGCAGGGGCGCGACGAACATCCGCAGCTCGTCGATCTCCCCCGCGTCGAAGAACGCGCCGGCGAGGTGCGCCCCGCCCTCGAGCATGAGCGACGTGACGCCACGCTGGCCGAGCTCGGCGAGGCCGGCCCGAACCCGGTCGTGCTCGTTCTGGCCGGACACGATGATCACCTCGACACCGGAGGCGCGCAGGGCGTCGGTCGCCGAGCGGCTCGCGGCGCGCGTGGCGATGACCGTCACCGGCACCTCCGCGGCCGAGGCCACGAGCTTGCCGTCCAGCGGCAGGCGCGCCTCGGAGTCGAAGACGACGCGCCGCGGCTGGCGCACGGCGTCGGCCACGCGCGCGGTGAGCTGCGGGTCGTCCGCGAGCGCCGTGCCGATCCCGACGACCACCGCGTCGACCTCGGTCCGCCAGCGGTGCGCGAGGTCGCGCGACGGCCCCGAGCTGATCCAGCGCGAGTCGCCGGCCTGCGTCGCCAGGCGGCCGTCGAGGCTCGTGGCCGTCTTCAGCATCACCCAGGGCAGGCCGGTCTTCGCGTGCTTGCGGAACGGTTGGTTCTGCAGCCGGGCGCCGACCGCGACGTCCGACGTCGGGACCGCGACGTCGACGACGACCCCCTCGTCGCGCA
>JALRCL010000844.1 GCA_023268575.1 Patulibacter sp. | reverse complement strand
GGGCCACGTAGCGGAGCACCGGATGCGGTGCGCGGACGGATGATGGACGCGTCGGGGGATGGAGGCTCCGGGCGTCCCCGCCGTGCGCCCTCGTCCGTCCGGCGGATCCGACCGGCGCGGGGTCCCCGAACCCGACGCGCGCCGGGGCGCCACGTCCCTCAGCGGCGGCCGCGACCGCCGAGCGCGCGCAGCACGAGCAGCAGCAGGATCGCGCCGAGCACCGAGATCGCCCATGTCCCGCCGTCGTAGAACGTGCCGATCTCGCCGATGTCGGCGGCGGCCGCGATCGCGCCGCCGATGATCGCCCCGAGGATGCCCACGGCGGTGGTCGCCAGGCACCCCTGGGCTTGGCTCCCGGGGACCACGATCCGGGCCAGGAGACCCGAGATGAGACCCAGCACGACCCACGCGACGATGCCCATCAGGTCACCGTATCGCGACCCGCGCTACCCTTCCCGTCCCTGCCTCCGTAGCTCAGCTGGTAGAGCACTTCACTCGTAATGAAGGGGTCAGCGGTTCGAGTCCGCTCGGAGGCTCTCTCGAACGGCCCGCCATCGGCGGGCCGTTCGCGTTCTCCGGGCGTCGTCGACGCGGCTCGTGCGCCGACGGAGGACGCTCCGGCTCAACGCGTCGCCGCGGCGGCGAAGGCGAGGAACCGGTCGATCTCCTCCGTCGTGTCGAAGGAGTGCGGCGACACGCGGCTGACGACGGGCAGCCCCCTGCGGCGGACGGAGGTGCGGCTCTACGGCGCACCGAGCTGCGGCGTGGCGTTCGTCGCCGCGCATCCGACGGGCGTGGGGCGACGGGTCGCGGCGCGCGGCGCGCCGCGACCCTCTCGGTCAGCGCTTCGTGCCGCGCACGGTCACGCTGCCGGGCTGCCGGCTCGTCGTGCCCCCGGTGCCGCGCAGGGTCACCTGCAGGCGCACCGTGGCGCCGCGGGCCAGGCGCCGGGCGAGCGAGCCCTTCGCCGTCACCCGCAGGGCCCGCGTCCGGCCGGCCTTCACCGTCAGCGTGCGGCGCAGGACGACCGTCCGCCCGTACGTCGCGGTGACCCGCACGCGGCAGGAGCTCGGGCTGCCCGGTGCGCAGCGGACCGGGAACGCGATCCGGCCCGTCCGGGTCGCCCGGATCGTGCGGCTGGTCAGGCGCGCCTCGCGCTTGACCGTCACCGCGGGCTTCGCCGGGACCGCGGGCGTCGCGGGCACCGGCGGGTTCAGCGCGCCCGGATCGACGTTCGTCGACGGGAGCGGCGCCGGGGCCGGGGTCTCCGGCGCCGGAGCCGGCTCGATGACGATCGGCTGCGGCGTCACGCCGGCGTCGTACCTCAGCGGCGGGAGCTGGCTGGGCTCGACGTGGCCGTGCAGCCGCTGCTCGATCGCGTAGGCGAACCCGAGGATCTTCGCGTCGTCCCACGCCCGCCCCTGGATCTGCAGGGAGACCGGGTGACCGTGGTCGTTCTCACCGACCGGCACGATGACCTCCGGCGCGCCGGAGTTCGACGCCGGCGCGGTGGCGAAGGCGCCGCCGAGCTGGAGCGAGTCGTTGTCGTGGAAGTCCGAGGTGTTGTTCGGGTAGATCACCGCGGCGACGTCGGCGTCGTCCATCCACTGGGCGATCCGGCGCTTGTACTCGAGGCGCCGCTCGCGGTGCGCGGTCAGCTGCTCCGGCGTCATCCGGCCGGTCGCGGTCGTCGGGCTCGAGGACCGGTTGTAGGGCAGCTTCTTCTGCGAGTCCTGGATCTCGGCCGCCGTCGTGTACGGCGACTCCGGGTGCGCCTCGATCCAGCGGGCCCAGCCCTCGGTGCCGGTCGAGGTGCCGGGCGTCGAGACGTTCGGCGGCGCGCCCGGGGCGTCGGAGACCGGCACGAGCGTCGCGCCCATCGCGACGAGCTCCTGGAGCGCCGCGTTGGCGACGTCGAGCGTGCCCGTGGTGCCGTAGGAGGTCGAGGAGAACGTCGACGGGACGTAGCCGATCCGCTTGCCGCGCAGGCTGTCGGCGTCGAGGAACGTCTTCCAGTCCGCGGGCCGGCGGCCGTCGGCGTCGGCGGCGACCGACACCTCGTCGTTCGGGTCGGTGCCGGTCGTGACGTTCAGGACCGTCGCGAGGTCGCTGACGGAGCGCGCCATCGGCCCGGCGTAGTCCTGCAGGAAATTCAGCGGCATGACGCCGGAGCCGGAGCTCATGCCGTCCGTGCCGCGCAGCGCCACGAGCGAGCTCGCGCCCGACGGGGCGTTCAGCGAGACCCCCGTCTGGCTGCCCATCGCGAACGCGGCGAAGCTCGCCGCGACCGCCACGCCGGAGCCGCCCGAGGAGCCCTGCGAGGTCTTCGACGGCTGGATCGCGTTCCAGACCTGGCCCCACGGGCTCTCGGAGTGGCGACCCGAGTTCGCGTACTCCGACATGTTCGCCTTGCCGAGCATTGGTGGCTGCGACACCGGCCCGACGGCGAATGGCGGGTGGTGTGCATTCAGGAAGCCAGCCCCTC
>JALRCL010000750.1 GCA_023268575.1 Patulibacter sp. | reverse complement strand
CGGGCGCCGCGTCGGCCGCTCGTCGCCGGGCCGCTGATCGCCGGCACCCGCGCGCTGCGCGCCGCGGTCGCGATCGCCGCGCTCGCGCTCGTCGTCGCCGGCATCACGATCGGGATGCTCCTCGGCAGCAGCCGCACCGAGGACGTGACGCTCGTCAACCCGCCGAACGGCAACACGGCCGCGCCGCTGAAGGGCGCCTACGACGCGGCCCGCGACGGCGTCGTCCAGATCCGGACCAGCAGCGGCAGCGGCACCGGCTGGGTCTACGACGGCAACGGCACGATCGTGACGAACGCCCACGTCGTCGACGGCTCGCGCGACGTGCGCGTGCGCTTCGACGACAACGGCCCGCTGATCCGCGCCCGCACGCTCGGCACCGACGTCTCCTCCGACCTCGCGGTCCTCAAGGTCGACCCGTCCGACGCGCCGAAGCTCACCGTCCTGAAGCTCGGCGACTCGTCGAAGGTCGAGGCGGGCGACCCCGTCCTGGCGATCGGCTTCCCGCTCGGTCTCGAGCGCACCGCGACGGCGGGCATCATCTCGGGCATCGGACGCCAGATCCAGGCGCAGAACGGCTTCAGCATCGACCGCGTCATCCAGACCGACGCGCCGATCAACCCCGGCAACTCGGGCGGCCCGCTGCTCGACGTCCGCGGCCGCGTCATCGGCGTGAACTCGCAGATCGCGACCTCGGGCGCCGGCTCCAACGGGAACATCGGCATCGGCTTCGCGGTGCCGTCGGAGACCGTCGCGAACGTCGTGCCGACGCTCGCCGCCGGGCGCGAGGTGAAGCACGCCTGGCTCGGGATCTCGATGGCCGAGCTTCCCGGGGTCGACGGCGTCGCCCTCGGCTCGGTCGTGCCTGGGGGACCGGCCGGAGACGCGGGCCTGCGGGCGTCCAGCACGACGGACCTCAGCCGCGGCGAGCCCGGCGACGGTGACGTGATCACCCGCGTCGACGGGCAGGAGATCAACCGCGACCACCAGGTCTCCGCGATCGTCAACGGCAAGAAGCCCGGCGACACGATCAAGGTCGAGGTCGAGCGCAACGGCGACCGCCGGACCGTCGAGGTCCGCCTCGGCGAGCGGCCGGCCTCGGCCGGCGGCTCGTCGTCCGGGGGCGGCTCCGGAGGCGGCGGGAGCCTCATCCCGTGACGCCCCTCGCCTTCGGCTTCGGGCAGCCGCTGCTCCTGCTCCTGCTGCTGCTCCTGCCGATCGCGGCCTGGGCGTACTGGCAGGCCGAGCAGCGGCGCGGCAGCCGTCTCGCCAGCGCCGCATTGCTGCCGTCGGTGGTGCCGCGGCCGTCCGGATGGCGGCGTCATGTCGGCCCCGCGGCCTATGGCCTGGCGATCGCCGCGCTGCTCGTCGCGCTCGCGCGGCCCGAGCACCAGACGCGGGTGCCGGTCGAGCAGGCGAGCGTCCTGCTCGTCACGGACCGGTCCGGGTCGATGCGCGCCCGCGACGTCAGCCCGACCCGGATGGACGCAGCGAAGGCGGCGGCGACGCAGTTCCTCGACGAGGTGCCCGACCAGATCCGGGTCGGCGCGATCGCGTTCAACCACCGCGTCCGGCTCGTCTCGCCGCTGACGACCGACCGGGAGCGGGTCGCGCGGGCGATCGACCGCCTGACGGGCCGCGGCAGCACCGCCGAGGGCGACGCGCTCGCGGTGGCCGTGCGGACGCTGCGCCAGCAGTCGCTGGCCTTCGGCTCGCAGGTGCCCTCGGCGATCATCCTGCTCAGCGACGGCGAGTCGGTGAAGGGGCGCGATCCGGTCCCGGTCGCCCGCGCCGCCGGGCGCTACGAGATCCCGATCCACGCGATCGCGCTGGGCACCGACGACGGCGTGCTGGAGAGCCGGACCGCCGACGGGTCGGTGAAGCGCGAGCGCGTCCCGCCGGACCGCAGGACGCTGCGCGAGATCGCCGAGCGGTCGGGCGGCACGTACTCCGACGCGCCCTCGGCGGCCGCCCTGCGGAAGGTGTACGAGGAGCTCGGCAGCGCCGTGGCGACCGAGGAGCAGGACGAGGAGCTCGCCGTCATCCCGGTCGGGATCGCGCTGCTGCTCGTGCTCGGCGGTGCCGGCGCGTCGCTGCTGCTCCTCGGCCGCGTCCTCTGAGGGGTGGGCCGGGTCCCGCTCGACCCTGCCTGGCCCAGCGCTCAGAGCACGACGAGGTGCTCGGCCGTGGCACCGGCCACCGCCGATCGGGGGATCCGCCCGTCGAACGTCACCAGACGGCCCCCGTGCCGCACGGCGAGCGCCAGCAGGTACAGGTCGGTCACCTGCTTGGGCCCGTGAACGCGGGTCGCGTCGATCGCCGCTGCGTCCAGGAGCGAGACGTCGCAGGGCCAGCGCTCGTGGTGCGGCGTGCTCGTCGCGGCGCGGAGCAGCCCGATCGCCATCGACGGCGAGACGTCGGCGGGATACCGCGGCTGCGAGACGACGCGGACGAAGCCGTTCTCCGTCAGCGCGCACGACGCCCACCCCGTCGCGATCTCCTCGGCGATCCAGCGGCGCGCGGTGGCGTGCTGCGTATGCGACTCGTCGTGCAGGGCGATGAGGACGTTGACGTCGAGCAGGGCCCTCATTCGCCGGACTCGTCGAGCAGCTCGTCGACCAGCGACGTCGTGACGACGGCGTCGCGACGCGGGATCGTGCCGAACCCGAGGCTCGAGGGCGTCCCCTCGACCGGCCCGCCCGCCAGCGCACGCCGGGCCAGCTCCGAGACCACGGCGCCGGCGCTGCGGCGCTCCCGCCGAGCGCGCTCCTTGACGGCGAGGAGGACGTCGTCGTCGATGTCCAGCGTGGTGCGCACGCACGTGATGCTATCGCATCATCGCCGCCCGGCCGGGCTTTAGGGTCGCGTGAGCGTCGTGCGGTTTCCTGGAGGTCGTCATGCGCTCCGTCCGTGCCGCGCTCCCCCTCCTCCTGACGGGCTCGGCCGGTGCGGCCCTGCTCGGCGTCGGCACGACCGGCCTCGCCGGACTCGACGGCCCGCTGCGGACCGCCGCGGTGACCGCGCAGGAGCGCGTCATCCAGGAGCAGCAGGTCGCGCAGCGCGCCGAGCAGCGCCGGCTCGCCCAGGCCCAGGACGACGAGGCGCCGCGCTGGCACGAGGTCGACTGCGCCCACGACGAGCGTCGCCGCCACCGCCTGCGCGCGGAGGAGCTCTGACGTGCGGGTCCTCGTCGCCGAGGACCATCCCCGCGTCGCGGACGCCCTCGCCCGCGGCCTGCGGCGCGACGGGTTCGCCGTCGACCTCGCGCCCGACGGCGACCAGGCGCTCTTCAAGGCGCGGGTGCACCCCTACGACGTCGTCGTGCTCGACCGCGACCTGCCTCGCCTGCACGGCGACGACGTCTGTCGGACGCTGAACGCCGAGCAGCCCGCGACGAAGATCCTCATGCTCACCGCCGCGGCCGGGCTCGACGACCTCGTCGACGGCCTCGCGCTCGGCGCCGACGACTACGTGGCCAAGCCGTTCCGCTACGCCGAGCTGCGCGCCCGGATCGACGCGCTGGGCCGGCGGAGCGGCGACGTCCGGCCGACGGTCCTGCGCCACGGCGACCTCGAGCTCGACCCGGCGCGGCACGTCGCCCGGCGCGGCGGCGAGCACCTGGACCTCTCGCCGAAGGAGTTCGGCGTCCTGCAGGTCCTGCTCGCGGCGGACGGCGCGACGGTCACCGCCGAGCAGCTGCTCGAGCGGGTCTGGGACGAGAACGTCGACCCGTTCACGAACAGCGTCCGCATGGTGCTCGTCACCCTGCGGCGCAAGCTCGGCGAGCCCGCGCTGATCGAGACCGTACGTGGCGTCGGGTATCGCGTCTGACCGATGCCCCGCCGCGCCCGACGCCGCCTGCCGCTGCGCGCCCGCCTGACGGCGACGTCGACCGCCCTGTTCGCGATCGGCACCTCGGTGGTGCTCGCGGTCGCCTACGGCATCCTCGACCGGCACCTCGGGCGGACGCTGCCCAGCGACCTCGCGGGGCCGATCCTCTCCGACGCCGCGCTGCAGCTCGCGCTGACGCTCGTCGGCATCACGCTGCTCGCCGGCGCCGCCGGCTGGTGGGCCGCGGGCCGGGCCCTGCGACCGCTGAAGCGGGTGACCGCGACCGCGCGCCGCGTCAGCGACGAGCAGCTCGACGAGCGACTCGCCCTCGACGGCCCCCGCGACGAGGTCCGCGAGCTCGCCGACACGTTCGACGCGATGCTCGACCGGCTCGCGGCGGGGATCGACCGTCAGCGGCGCTTCGTGGCCAACGCCGGCCACGAGCTGCGCACCCCGCTGACGGCGCTGCGGGCCGACATCGAGGTGACGCTCGCGGACCCGGAGGCCGACGTCGCGACGCTGCGCCGGATGGGCGAGCAGGCGCTCGGCGACGTCGACGAGCTCGAGGGGCTGCTCGAGAGCCTGCTGGCGCTCGCCCGGGCGCAGCGTGCGCCGCTGCAGCGGCGAACCGTCGCGCTCGACGCCCTCGTCCGCGCGGCGCTCGACGACCTGCCGGACGACGCTCCGGCGGTCGAGCTCGACGGCGCACCGGCGTCGGTCGTCGGGGACCCGGCCCTGCTCGGTCGCGTCGTGGCGAACCTGCTGGACAACGCCTGCCGGTACAACCGCCCCGGCGGCTGGGTCCGGATCGCCACCGAGCGGTCGCCGGGTCCCGCGCCGGCCGGGGGCGCGGCGGTCCTCCGCGTCGTGAACACCGGTCCTCGCGTCGACCCGGACGACCTCGAGCGGCTGACCGCGCCGTTCGAGCGGCTCGGCCGCCACGGCGACGGGCGCAACCACGGCCTCGGCCTGTCGATCGTCGCGGCGGTCGTGCGCGCCCACGGCGGCGACCTGACGCTCGGGGCCCGCCCCGAGGGCGGGCTGGAGGTCGCCGTCCGGCTGCCGGCGGACGGCGCCGATGCGCCTTCTTACGCACAACTGACGGCCCAGGGCGTAGCGTCGTCGCCGTGAGCACGACGCCGCCCGCCCCCGCCACGCCGATCGAGGCCGCCGCGCGCGACCTCGAGGCCGTGCTGCACGAGGTCAAGCGGGTCGTCGTGGGGCAGGACGCGATGCTCGAGCGCGTGCTCGTGGCGCTCCTGGCCGGCGGCCACGTCCTGTTGGAGGGCGTCCCGGGCCTCGCGAAGACGCTGACGGTCAAGACGCTCGCGACCGTGCTCGGCGGCAGCTTCCGGCGCGTCCAGTTCACGCCGGACCTCGTTCCGGCCGACCTCGTCGGCACGCGGATCTGGCGCCCGGACACCGGCACGTTCGACATCCAGCTCGGCCCGGTCTTCGGCAACCTCCTCCTCGCCGACGAGATCAACCGCGCGCCCGCGAAGGTCCAGTCGGCGCTGCTGGAGGTCATGCAGGAGCGGCAGGTGACCCTCGGCGGCCAGACGCACCCGCTGCCGTCCCCGTTCCTCGTCCTCGCGACGCAGAACCCGATCGAGTCCGAGGGCACGTACCCGCTGCCGGAGGCCCAGGTCGACCGCTTCCTCCTGAAGGTCCTCGTCGACTACCCGACGCTCGAGGACGAGGCCACGGTCGTCAGCCAGGCGGTCGCCGCCCCGGCCGCCGTGCGTCAGGTCCTCACGCCGGAGCGCCTGCTGCAGCACCGCGAGACCGTCCGTGCCGCGCACGCCGACGGCCAGGCGGTGCGGTTCGCCGTCCGCCTCGCCGACGCCACGCGACACCCCGACCGCTACGGGCTCGGCCACCTGCGCGACGCGATCGAGGTCGGCGCCAGCCCCCGCGGTCCGATCGGCCTGATCCAGACCGCCCAGGCGCTCGCCGTGCTGCGCGGCCGCGACTACGTCACCCCGCGCGACGTGCGCTCGCTCGCGCTCGACGTGCTGCGCCACCGGCTCGTCCTCTCCTACGAGGCGCACGCCGACGGCATCACCGCCGACGACGTCCTCGCCCAGGTCCTCGACGCGGTCGACCCGACGAGCGGCGACGGCCAGGGACGCCGGCTGGAGGCGCTCGGCGACGACCACGCCGTCGACGTCGCAGCCTGACGGCGGGCGGTCGAGCACCCGCACCCATGCGCGAGACGGAGCTCATCGACCCGCCGGGCCGGCAAGGCCCCGGACCGGTCGACGGCGCCGCGGTCCACGCGCTCGAGCTGACGCTCGCGCGCCGGGCGAGCGGCGTGCTGCCGGGCGAGCACCAGGCCCCCGGCATGGGACAGGGGACCGAGCTCAGCCAGCTGCGTCCGTACGTCGAGGGCGACGACGTGCGCCACCTCGACGCGTCCGCGAGCGCCCGGACCGGCGAGCCGCACGTGCGGCTCCACGTGCCCGAGCGCGCGCTGACGACGTGGGTCGTCCTCGACATCTCCGCGTCGATGGCCTTCGGGACCCGCGACCGGCTGAAGTCCGACGTCGCCGAGGGCGTCGTGCGCGTCGTCTCGCGGCTGACGGTCCGCCGCGGCGGCCGGATCGCGCTCCTGCGCTGGGGCGGTCCCGCGGGCGCGACCTTCCTGCCGCCGGCCGGCGGGCGCCCGGCGCTCGGCGCGATCGACCGGGTCCTCGCCGAGGGCGTCGGCCCCGACCGGCGCCGCTCGCCGGAGGACCTCGCGGGCGCGCTGCGACGCGTGCACCAGGTGGCGCGCAAGCCGGGGATGGTCGTCGTGGTGAGCGACCTGCGCGATCCGTCGGGCTGGGAGCGGCGCCTGTCGCTGCTGGGGCAGCGGCACCGGCTGCTCGTCGCCGAGGTCGTCGACCCGCTCGAGCAGGAGCTGCCCGACGCGGGCGTCGTCCTGATGGAGGATCCGGAGACGGGCGAGCAGCTCGAGGTCGACACCTCCTCCCCCGTGCTGCGGGAGCGGTTCGCCGCGGCGGAGGCGAGCCGGCGAGCCGCGATCCACGAGGCGCTGCGCCGGACCCGTGCGCGGCATCTCGTCGTGCAGACCGACGGCGACTGGCTGCGGGCGCTCGGACGGGGGCTGCGATGACCCTCCACGCCCCCTGGTCGCTGCTGGCCCTGCTGCTCGTCCCGGTCCTCCTGCTCGCGATCCGAGCCGCGGCCCGACGCCCGAACCGCCACGTCGTGCGGATGCCGGCGCTCGCGACGCTGCGGACCGTCGTCCCGGCGACGCCGTCGCACCGCCGGTGGCTGCCGCTCGCGCTGCTGCTCCTCGCCGTCGCGCTGCTCGTCGTGGCGCTCGCCCGTCCGCAGCGGACGGTCGCGGTCCCGGAGAAGCGCACGTCGGTGATGCTCGTCAGCGACGCGTCGCGCTCGATGCTCGCCACGGACGTGCCGCCGACGCGCCTGGACGCGGCGCGCGCGGCGGCCATCCAGTTCCTGCGGACGGTGCCGCGCAGCGTCCGCGTCGGCCTCGTCGGCTACTCGACGACCCCGCACACGATCGTCGAGCCGACGACGAACCGCCAGGCGACCCGCTCCGCGCTCGAGAGCCTGCAGGCCGACGGGGCCACGGCGACCGGCGACGCCCTCTCGGTCGCCCTGGACGCGCTGCAGGCCGAGGGCGACGCGGGCAGCAGCGGCCGCTCGCCCGGCGCGATCCTCCTGCTGTCCGACGGCGCCGCGCAGGGCGGGGCCGACCCCGTCGAGGTCGCCGGCGTCGCCCGGCAGCTGCGGATCCCGATCTACACCGTCGCGCTCGGCACCCGGAACGGCACGTACCAGGTGCCCGGCGGCGTCGGACCCGGCGGCTGGAGCCAGGGCCCGCAGACGCGCGCCGCGACCCCGGACCCGGCGACGCTGCGGCGCATCGCCAGGATCTCCGGCGGCCAGGCGTTCACCGTCGACGACGCGTCGGAGCTGCGCCGGATCTACGAGCGCCTCGGCCAGCGCGTCGGCAGCGAGGAGGAGCAGCGCGAGCTGACCGCCGGCGTCGGCGGCGCCGCGCTCGTCGCGCTCGCCCTCGCGCTCGTGCTCGGGCTGCGCTGGCGCCCGCGGGCGATCTGAGCGGCGCGGCTCGAGCCGGGCGTGGTGCGGGCGCGCGGCGCGTGGTGCGGGCGATCTGAGCCGCACGGCGCAAGCGGCCGCGGCCGGGCGTGGTGCGGGTGCGCAACGCGCGGTACGGGGCGCGCAGGACATGCGGCGCGGACCGGGCGCGGGACGCGAGGCCGAGCAGGGGCCTCGCGACGCCGCTCAGGGGCGCGTCCGGTCGGCGAGACCCCGCGGTCGATGTTCTAGGCTCGGTCGCGATGGCCGCCGCCCCCTCCCGCGCTGCCCGCCGCTCGCCGCGGCGCGCGGCCTGACCGCGATGCCCCTCCGCTCGTCCCGCGCCCGCCCGACGCGCCGGATCTTCGTCGTGTCGTTCGCGATCGTCGTGGTCGCGATCGTCCTGACGGGCCTCGTGCTGTCGCTCGCCGGTCTCGACGGCACGCTGCGCGACGTTCTGGCCGCCGCGATCGGCGCGTTCGTCGGCACGCCGCTGGCCGCCTGGGTGG
>JALRCL010000742.1 GCA_023268575.1 Patulibacter sp. | reverse complement strand
GATCGACCAGAAATCGCCCGGGTTCTCCTGCGGCACCGCGATGGTGCCCTCGTGGTAGTCGTAGCCCGAGGCGCGATCGAGCAGCGCGGCGGTGCTGGGATCGACGCTCATGCGCCGCCCTCCTCGGTCCCGACCGCGATCGGCGGGGCCACCATCGCCTGCACGAGCGGCAGGACCCGCAGGAGCTCCCGCACCGGCCCGCGGTAGGTCGCGCGCCCGGTGGCGATCGCCATCGCGGGACGCAGCCGTCCCCGCGTCAGGAGCTCGACGTCCGCCAGCGCGAGCGTCAGCTCGATCGTCGCGTCGGTCGAGCCCGCTCCGGGGTCGACGACCTCCAGCCGGCCACCCCGGGCGTCGAGGACGAGCCCGACGTCCGGGTCCTCAGCGGAGCGCAGGTGGACGCGGTGCTCGATCGCGCCGATCCGGTGCGCCACGGACGGCTCCGCCGCGGCCGCGTCGAGCACCTCGCCGAGGCGCGCCCAGGCCGCCACCCCATCGGCCGCCCGGACGCCCGGACGACGGGGTCCGGGTACCGGTGGCTCGTGCTCTCGGAGGCGCCTCATCGCCAACGATGCTCTCCGCCGGGCACGCCGGGTGCGTCCGTAGTCCTACGGATACGTGACGGATCTTCCGGACGGTTCCGCCGCCCGTCGGGCCGCTCACGGAACGACGGCCGGGGACGCGGCTCCGGCCGGGCCGTCGCACGCGAGCCGCAGCCCGGCGCCTCCGTCGGGGGAAACCCCGCCCCTGATCGAGGGAATCGGGCGACGGCACGCAGGTAGCCTGCTCGCGCGGCGGGAATGGTCTCGCCCCGTCCCCCTGGAGGCTCCGTGCCCTCGATGTCCCTCCGGCGCGCAACCCTCGCGGGCGCCGCCGGCGTGCTGCTCCTCAGCGGCTGCTCCGCGGTGCGACCAAACGGCTCCTCCGGCGTCGTGCAGCGCACGCCGCTGTCGGAGTCGGTCCTCGTCAGCCAGCCGTTCTGCGCGGCGTCCGACGAGGAGCAGACGACCACGACCACCACGTCGTCCACCGAGCGCCGCGACGCCACCGCCCGCGCCGTGCCACCGGTGGAGGACCGCGAGTGCGGGCCGTTCACCGGCTACTACGTCTTCGACGGCGGGCCGGCGTACGCGCGGTTCACCTCCGACGGCGCGAGCCGGCTGCTCGTCGCCGTCCAGGTCGCCGAGGGCACGCCCGACCCGACGCTCGCGCTGCGGCGCCGCCCGGACGTGCGGCTCGCGAAGGACGACGCCGTCCTGACGAAGCTGCCGCCCGCCGACGCCGGGCGGCGTTGGGTCGGCTACCGCTCCGACGAGGTCCGGTACGAGCTCGGCGCACCGAACGCCGGCGACGTCGTCGACGCCACCATCCCGATCGCCCACGACGGCGACCGCCCGTCGTCGCCCGAGATCGTGACGCGGGTCCTCATCGGCGCCCAGGTCACCCTCGACGGCTTCGGCAACGCCTACGACGCGCACCGCGCCGTGAACTGCGACGAGGACCTCGACGTCGGCGGCGACGTCAGCACGACGGCGTGCCCGACGATCCCGACCGGAACCGACACCGGCACCGTGACGTCGATCGTCCCGACCGACGCGGCGATCACCGCGCCCGCCGACGAGGTCGCCGTCGACGCAGGCCGGTCGGCCCCCGTGTCGTTCGCCGTCCGCCGGAGCGGCACCGTCCCCGAGGACGCCGACCTAGCGCTGAGCGCCACGACCACGGTGCCGGGCTCCGACGCCACGCCGGCCACCACCTCGATCCCGTGGGAGACCGCGCCGCCGGTGGAGACGACGACGGACGCCCGCCCCGCAACCCGTGCCGCCGGGGATGCGGCCACGGACGTGCCGGTGACCGTGACCGTGCCGGCGAGCACGGCCTCCGGCGTCTACGACGTGGTGCTGCGGGCCGCCGACGAGGGCGGCGAGCGCTCCGCGACCGCCCGGATCCGCGTGACGGGCCAGGCGCCGACGACGCCTCCGACGAGCACGACCACGACCACGACGACCACGGACCCCGCGCCGCCGACCGGGACCCTGCCGTCCACGTCGGTGCGGCCGGGCTCGCTCGTGCTCGGCAAGGCGAGCACCTCGCACGCCGGCCGGATCGTCCGGGTCGCCGCCAGGGTCTCCGGCCCCGGGACGATCGAGTCGATCGCCACCCGTCCCGCCGCGGTCGCGTCCGCCCGGGCCCGGGACATCGTCCGCAACGTGCTGCAGCCGGGCCCCCGGCGCCTGGCGTACGCGCGCCTGCGGCCCGTCAGCACGAAGAGCCGCACGCTCTCGCTCGTGCTGCGGCGGACCCCGGAGGGCCGCCTGGCCGCGCTGGCGCTCGGTCGTCGCCGGTTCACGGTCCGGATCGTCGTGCGCTACACGCCGGCGGGCGGGACGCCGATCGTCGCCTCGAAGCTCGTGCGGGTGACGCCACCGCGCTGAGCAGCGCGCATCAGTCCGGTGGCCGTCGCCGGACTCGATGACGGCGCGCCGCGGGGGCGAGGGGCTCGAAC
>JALRCL010000650.1 GCA_023268575.1 Patulibacter sp. | reverse complement strand
TCCGGTCGCCGAGCGTGCCGAGGCGCTGGCGCAGGCCACCGGCGGCAGCGCGGTGGCGACCCCCGCCGCCCTCGCCGAGCAGGCCGACGTCGTCGTGCTGGCCCACAAGCCGGCGCAGCTGCACGAGGCGGCCGCCGGCGTCGCGCCGCACGCCCGCGCGGTGCTCTCGCTCCTCAACGCGGTCCCGCTGGCGCGGCTGCGCGAGGCCTACCCGGGCGTGCCGGTCGTGCGGGCGATGCCGAACACCCCGGCCGCCGTGGGCAAGGGCGTGGTCGCCCTCGCTGCGGATCCCGACGGCGACGACGCGCTGCGCACGGCGCTCACCGAGCGGCTCTCCCGCGCCGCGACGGTCGTCGAGCTACCGGAGTCCCAGCTCGCGGCGGCGACGGCGATCTTCGGGGTGCTGCCGGCCTACGTCGCGGTCTTCGCCGAGGCGACGGTCGACGCGGCGGTCCGCCACGGCGTGAGCCCCGACGTCGCCGGCCGCATGGTCGCCGCCGGCATCGAGGGCTCCGCGGCGCTGCTCGTCGCCCAGGACCACGACACGCTGACCACCCGGCGCGCGGTGACCTCGCCCGGGGGCTCGACGGCGCGTGGGCTGCGCGAGCTGGACCGCGGCAACCTGCGCGAGACGATCCAGTCGGCGTTCGACGCGGCGGCGGGTGCGGCATGAGCCTCGCGACCGTGGTCCTCGCCACCGCCCGCGACCAGATCGCGGACTTCATCGAGGCGCTCGTCCTCGTCTACTTCATCCTCATCATCGCCTACATCCTGCTGTCGCTCCTGCGCACGGCGGGGGTGCGGATCCCGTACAACGCGGCGACGAACGCGGTCGAGACCTTCCTGCGCGACGCGGTCGAGCCGTACCTCGGGCTGTTCCGGCGGTTCATCCCGCCGCTGGGCCCGCTGGACCTGTCGCCGATCGTGGCGATCCTCGTCCTGAACGTCGTCGGCAGCCTGGTGGTGCGCCTTGTCCAAGGCTGAGGCGCGGCTCTCGCAGCTCGCCCTGAAGCGCGTCGCCGCGGTCGCCATCACCGTCCTCGTCCTCGATCAGCTGACGAAGCGCCTGGCCGTGCAGGCGCTGGACCGCGGCCAGCGCGAGTCGTTCCTGCCGCTCATCGACCTCGTGCACGTCCGCAACGACGGCGTCGCGTTCTCGAGCTTCGCGGGGTCGCAGGTGATCGTCGGGCTGCTCGTGTCGGTGGCGCTCGTGGCGCTCGCCGTCTGGTTCCTGCGCAACCGCACGCGCCCGCTCGCGTGGCTCGCCGCGGGGATGCTCCTCGGCGGGGCCGTCGGCAACATCATCGACCGGATCCTCGAGGGCGCGGTCATCGACTTCCTGAAGCCGCCGAACTGGCCGGCGTTCAACCTCGCCGACGTCTCGATCGTCGTCGGCATGGTGCTCCTCGTCTACGTCGTCGAGCGCGACCATCGCCGCGAGGAGCGCGACGCGCGGTCCCGCGCCCAGGCGCACGGATGACCGACGTCGAGCGCGTCGAGCTCGTCGTCGACGGCGAGCAGGACGGCGAGCGCCTCGACGTCGTCCTGGCCGAGCCGTGCGGGTCGCGCGCCCGCGCGCAGCGGGCGATCACCGCGGGCGGGGTGCTCGTCGACGGCGCGCCCGCGGCGAAGCGCGCGATCGTGCGCGCCGGGCAGCGGATCACGCTCGAGATCGAGCGCGCGACGCCGGAGGCCCCGGCGCCGCGGACCGACGTCGACCCGCCGGAGATCCGCCACGAGGACGAGCACCTGCTCGTCGTGGACAAGCCGGCGGGCCTCGTCGTCCACGCCGGTGCCGGGCACGGGCCGGGCCAACCGACGCTCGTCGACGCGCTGGCGGGGTACCTCGCCGGGATCGCGCCGCCCGGCGGCGACCCCGAGCGCCCCGGGATCGTCCACCGCCTCGACCGCGAGACGTCGGGGCTGCTGCTCATCGCCCGCGACGACGCCACGCACCGGGCGCTGCAGGAGGCGATCCGGGAGCGCACGGTCACCCGCGAGTACCTCGCGCTCGTCGACGGGCGCCCCGACGCGCGCACGGGCACGATCGACGCCCCGATCGGGCGGGACCGCCGGCACCGCACGCGGCACTCGCTGGACACCGACGCCCCCCGCCGGGCGGTGACGCACTTCTCGATCGAGGAGCTCCTCCCGCGCACGACGCTCCTGCGCGTCCGCCTGGAGACGGGGCGCACGCACCAGATCCGCGTGCACCTGCAGGCGATCGGCCTGCCGGTCGTCGGGGACCCGGAGTACGGCGCGCCCCACGGGAGCGGTCCGCGGCTGGGCCTCGAGCGTCAGTTCCTCCACGCCCAGCGGCTGACGTTCGACCACCCGGTGTCCGGCGAGCGGCTGACCGTCGAGTCGCCGCTGCCCGACGACCTCGCCGCAGCGCTCGCGAACGCCCGGTCTGGTTGAATTCGCTGTCCGCGCCCTTCCTGGGCGCCGGATCGTCCTGTCATCACGACCCCGCCGGACGACCCCGTCACGCGTCCCTGCCCGAGGCACTCGGGAAGCGCGAGGCGGACCGGTGGGCTGCACCGTCCTTCACCCAAGGGAGACCCCATGTCCGTCGCCGAAGTCGGCATCAAGGACCTGCTGGAGTCGGGCGTCCACTTCGGACACCAGACCCGGCGCTGGAACCCGCGCATGGCGCGGTTCATCCACGGCGAGCACGCCGGCCTGCACGTCATCGACCTGCTGCAGACCGTCGAGCTGCTGAAGGCCGCCCAGGGCTTCGTCTCCGAGCTCGCCCAGCGCGGCGGCACCGTGCTGTTCGTCGGCACGAAGCGCCAGTCGCAGGACGCCATCCGCCACGCCGCCGAGTCGGCGCGGATGCCCTACGTCAACCAGCGCTGGTCGCCGGGCCTGCTCACGAACTTCCAGACGTCGAGCCGCCGGATCAAGACCCTCAACGACCTCGAGCAGCTCGAGTCGCAGGGCCAGCTGGAGCTCCTGCCGTCGCAGGAGCGCATCGCGCGCCGCAAGGAGCTGGCGAAGCTCCAGATCAACCTCGGTGGCGTGAAGGACCTGCGCCGCACGCCCGACGCGGTCTTCGTGATCGACGTGAACACCGAGAAGATCGCCGTGGAGGAGGCGCGCAAGCTCCGGATCCCGGTCGTCGCGCTGACCGACACGAACGTCGATCCGGACGGCGTCGAGTACGTCATCCCCGGCAACGACGACTCGATCCGCTCCTGCAGCCTCATCGCGCACGCCGTCGGCGACGCGGCCGCCTCGGGCGCCCTCGCCTGGTACGAGGCCGAGGAGGCCCGCCGGGCCCGCGAGGCCGCCGAGCGCGAGCAGCGCGCCGCCGAGGAGGCCGCGCGCCGCGAGGCCGAGGACGCCCGCCGCCTCGAGGCCGAGGAGCAGAGCGCCGCCGCCGCCCAGGGCCAGGAGGCACAGGCGCAGGCCGAGGCCGAGGCCGCCGAGGCCGCCGCCGCCGAGCAGGCCGCGCCCGCCGCCGAGACCACCCCCGAGAGCGGCGAGGCGACGACCGCGCCGCAGGAGAGCAACGCCTGATGAGCGCCACGATCACCGCGGCCGACGTGAAGGCCCTGCGCCAGAAGACCGGCGCGGGCATGATGGACTGCAAGAAGGCCCTGCAGGAGACCGACGGCGACCTCGACAAGGCGATCGAGCTCCTCCGGGTGAAGCTCGGCAACAAGGTCGGCAAGCTCGCCGACCGCGAGGCGGCCGAAGGCACGGTCCAGGCCGTCGTCAGCGAGGACGGCAAGCGCGGCGCGCTCGTCGAGGTCGACTGCAACACCGACTTCGTCGCCCGCAACGACGACTTCATCGCCTTCGCGAAGCGGATCGCCGGCTTCCTGGCCGCCGACGGCGCGGCCGGCGCGGTCGACACCGCGGCGCTGCTCGAGCAGGAGCTCGACGGCCAGAAGGTGGAGGCGCTGCGCGCCGAGCTGTCGGCGACGACCGGCGAGAACGTCGTCATCCGGCGCGCGGAGCGCTTCGTCGTCGAGGGCGACGGGACGATCCAGACGTACATCCACGCGACCGGCAAGGTCGGCGTGGCGGTCCAGGTCGACGGCGCGGCCGACGCCGACGCCCGCGCGGCGTTCGGCAAGGAGGTCGCGATGCACGTGGCCGCCATCCCCGCCACGCAGTACGTGGCGCCGGAGGACGTGCCGCAGGAGCAGCGCGACGCTGAGCTGCGCGTCTACGAGCAGCAGGCCGAGGCCGAGGGCAAGCCGGCGGAGATCCGCGAGAAGATCGCCCAGGGCAAGCTCTCCAAGTGGCTCAAGGAGATCGCGCTCCTGCCGCAGGAGCACATCAACCCGGACAAGCACGGCGGCAAGACGATCGACCAGCTGCGCAAGGACGTCGGCGACGTGACCGTCGCCCGGTTCGTGCGCTTCCAGGTCGGCGAGTAGTCCCGCGCCGGACGCCTTGCCAGGATCCCCGGCATGACCGAGGCCTCGACGACGTTCCGGCGCGTCCTGCTGAAGCTCTCCGGCGAGTCCCTCATGGGCTCCCGGGAGTACGGCACCGATCCCGAGCGGCTCGCCGCGGTCGCTCGGGCCATCAAGCAGGTCCACGACCTCGGGGTCGAGGTCGCGATCGTCGTCGGCGCCGGGAACATCTTCCGCGGGATGTCCGGCGCCGCCGACGGCATGGACCGCGCGACGGCCGACTACATGGGCATGCTCGCGACGGTCCTCAACGCCCTGCCGCTGCAGGACGCGCTCGAGAAGCTCGGGGTCCAGACGCGCACGCAGACCGCGCTGACGATCACCGAGGTCGCCGAGCCGTACATCCGGCGCCGCGCCGAGCGGCACCTGGAGAAGCAGCGCGTCGTGATCTTCGCGGCCGGGACCGGCAACCCGTTCTTCACGACGGACACGGCGGCCGCGCTGCGCGGCACCGAGATCCACGCCGAGGCCATCCTCATGGCGAAGAACGGGGTCGAGGGCGTGCTCACCGCGGACCCGCGCGTGGATCCCACCGCCGAGCTCATCCCGGAGCTCACCCACATGGAAGCGATCGAGCGCCGCCTGCGGGTCATGGACTCCACGGCGCTGACGCTCTGCATGGAGAACCGGCTGCCGATCCACGTCTTCAACATGGACGACGAGCAGAACATCGTCCGGATAGTGTCGGGCGAGCGAGTCGGCACGATCGTCCGCAACGCCTGAGGCGACGCCGCCCGCGCCGCCGCACGACGTCCTACCACCGAGAGGTCCCCTGATGCCCGACGAGTCGATCCTGGACGAGCTGCTGGCCGATGCCGAGGAGCGGATGTCCAAGGCCGTCGAGCAGACGCAGACGGAGTTCGCCTCCGTCCGGACGGGACGCGCGAGCCCGAACCTCCTGGACCGGGTCGTCGTCGACTACCACGGCGTCCCGACCGCGTTGCGCCAGCTCGCGCAGATCAACGCGCCCGAGGCGCGCCTCCTGACGGTCCAGCCGTACGACCCGAGCGCGATCAAGACGATCGAGAAGGCGATCTCCGAGGGCAACCTCGGCGTCACGCCCTCCAACGACGGCAAGATCATCCGCCTCGGGATCCCGGAGATGACCGAGGAGCGCCGTCGCGAGATGGTGAAGGTCGCCCGCGAGATCGCCGAGCAGGGTCGCGTCCGCGTGCGCAACGTCCGGCGCGACGTCCTCGGCGACCTCCGGAGCCTGAAGAGCGACGGCGACATCGGCGAGGACGACGAGCGCCGCGCCGAGGGCGACCTCCAGAAGGTCACCGACGCGAAGATCGGCGACCTCGACGCCGCGCTGAAGGCCAAGGAAGCGGACATCCTCGAGGTCTGAGGCCTCGCCGCCGACCGCCCGTGACCGAGACCGTCGAGCGCGCCGCCGAGGCGGCGCGACCACGCTACGTCGCCATCATCACCGACGGCAACGGCCGTTGGGCCCAGCGGGAGGGCGTCCCGGTCACCGCCGGCCATCGCGCCGGTGCCGACATCGTGCGCCAGCGGCTGCGCGACGCCGCCGAGCTCGGCGTCCGCGAGCTCACCGTGTTCTCGTTCTCCACGGAGAACTGGAGCCGGCCGGCGGCGGAGGTCCGCGGCCTCATGGCGATGTTCGCGGAGCGGATCGAGCGCGAGACCCCGGAGCTCAAGGCCGAGGGGGCCCGGATGCGGTTCATCGGCCGGCGCGAGGGCGTCGACCAGGCGCTCCTGGACCGAATGGACTGGGCCGAGCAGGAGACGGCGGGTGGTGAGACGATCACCCTGTTCGTCGCGTTCAACTACGGTGGCCGCGCCGAGATCCTCGACGCCGCCGCGCGGTACGAGGGCGGGGGCGAGGAGGCGTTCGCGAAGCTCCTCTACGCGCCGGACATGCACGACCCCGACCTCCTCATCCGCACGTCGGGCGAGCAGCGGATCTCGAACTACCTGCTCTGGCAGTGCGCCTACAGCGAGCTCGTCTTCGCGCCCGAGCTCTGGCCGGACTTCGATCGCGCGGCGTTCGAGCGCTGCCTCGACGAGTACGCGTCCCGCCAGCGACGGTTCGGCGGGCGGACCGCCTGATGCCGATCCCGCGCCGCGGTGGGGCGTCCGACGGCCGCGACCGGGATGATGGCGACGTGGCCGACGACGACCTCGACCCCACGCCCGTCCCGCCGCGGGGCCGCCGCCGGCAGGCGCGCTTCGAGCTCGAGTTCGGCGACTTCGAGCCGGCGGAGCGCGGTCGGCGCCGTCGGCGGGGCACCCGTGGGACCGACGACCGGTCGGTGACGAG
>JALRCL010001056.1 GCA_023268575.1 Patulibacter sp. | reverse complement strand
TGTTCCAACAGATGGTGCTGCTCACCCAAGCAACAGGCAAAGGGCAAGACGGGGCCTTCGGCAAAGGGGCAAACTTTCGCTTTCGGGTCATCAGACACGCGCTCACTCAACTTGGCCTTCCATCGGACGGCCTGCGTCATGGAGCGCGCGATCTGGAGCGAGGAGGCCGACCGCGCCGGCGCGCCCGACCCGCTCAACGCCATCGGGGAGGGCTTCGCCGGGCCGACGATCATCGAGTTCGGCAGCGAGGAGCAGAAGCGCCGCTTCCTGCCGCCGATCCTGCGGGGCGACGAGATCTGGTGCCAGCTGTTCTCCGAGCCGGAGGCCGGCTCCGACCTCGCCGGTCTGCGGACCGTGGCCGAGCGGGTCGACGGCGGGTGGGAGATCACCGGCCAGAAGGTCTGGACGAGCCGCGCCCAGCTCGCGGACCACGCGATCCTCCTGGCGCGCACCGGCGGACCTCGCCACCGCGGGATCAGCTACTTCCTGCTGCCGATGCGCCAGCCCGGCGTCGAGGTGCGTCCGCTGCGGCAGATCACCGGCGAGGACGAGTTCAACGAGACGTTCCTCGAGCGGGCGTTCGTCCCGGACGCGAACCTGCTCGGGCCCGTGGACGGCGGCTGGCGGATCGCCCTGGCGACGTTGCAGTACGAGCGGGCGACGATCGCGCTCGGCCGGATCAACGTCCAGCGCTGGGTCGACGAGCTGCTCGAGCTCGTCCGCGCCCGTGGTGTGGCCGGCCCCGGCGCCGACCCGGCCGTGCGGCAGCGGATCGCGGACGTCGTCACGCGTGCGCGGGCGCACCGGCTCACGGGGCTGCGCGCGCTGACGCGGATGGCCGACGGCGCGGCCCCGGGGCCGGAATCCTCGGTCGGCAAGCTCTTCCTCACTCCGCTGCTCGTGGACCTCTGCGACCTGGCGCTCGACGTCCAGGGACTCGCGGGCCGGTACCGCGACGCCGGCGACGACCTGAACGCCGAGTCGGCCTGGCAGCGCCGTGCCCTCTGGGTGCGCGGGATGGCGCTCGCCGGGGGCACGCCCCAGATTCAGCGCAGCATCGTCGCCGAGCGCGTGCTCGGCCTCCCGCGCTGAGGCGGCCCCCGTGGGGCGCCGCGGTGCTCCGCGGCGCCCGGGCGGTCAGATCGAGACCGCCTTGCGGTAGCCGGAGAAGTCCGGCGCGCGCTTCTCGTTGAACGCCTCGACGCCCTCGTGCGCCTCCGGGGTCTCGGCGAACGTCCACAGCCCGGTGAACGCGAGGCGCCCGAGCCCGGCGAGGTGCTCCGTGTCGGCGGCGAAGGCGTTCTTGAGGAAGCGCAGCGCGGTCGGCGAGAGGGCGAGGATCTCGTCGGCGTACTCGCGGACGGCCGCGCGAAGCTCCGCCGCCGGGACGACGCGGTTGACCAGCCCCCACCGCTCGGCCGTCTCGGCGTCGTACTGGCGGCAGAGGAACCAGATCTCGCGGGCGCGCTTCTCGCCGACGGCGCGCGTCAGGAGGCCGGTGCCGAAGCCGGCGTCGAACGAGCCGACGCGCGGGCCGGTCTGGCCGAAGCGGGCGTGGTCGACGGCGACGGTCAGGTCGCAGACGAGGTGCGGGACGTGGCCCCCGCCGATGGCGAACCCGTTGACCGCGGCGATC
>JALRCL010000585.1 GCA_023268575.1 Patulibacter sp. | reverse complement strand
CGACTGCGGTGATCGCAGCCGTCTTCCTCCGGATGAAGCGGTTCATGACCAGAGCCTGGCGTCCGAACCTCGGAGCAGCCCGAGAATCGCCTGAGAGCGCCGGCTCCCGCCCCGACCCGGGGCTGGCTGCAGGACCACCTCGGGCAGCAGCTGGCCGCGTACGTCACCGGACTGCGCGATCCGAAGGTCGTCGGGCGCTGGCGCCGCGGCGTCGCCGCCCCGCGCCCGACCGCCGAGATGCGCGCCCGGGCCGCCTTCCAGGTCGCCCGCCTGCTGGTCGACGCCTACGGGGAGCGGACCGCCCGCGCGTGGCTCCTGGGCTCCAACAGCCGCCTCGACGACGAGGCACCCGCATGGCTCCTGCGGCACGCCGAGGATCCCGGCGACCTGCGGATGCTCGTGCCGGTGGCCCGCGCCTTCGCCGGGAGCGCGGCCTGACGACGCCGGCCCGGGAGCCGGTCTGGCGGCTCGGGCACCGCTCCGCACCGCTGGATCCGGTGCCGTGGGCGCTCTGCGGATGGCAGCACCGCTGGGACGATCCGCAGCGCGAGTACCGCACGCTGTACGCGGCGCGCCAGCCGGAGACCTGTCTGCGGGAGGTGCTCGCGGATCTGCGACCCAGCACGAAGGTCCTGGCCGAGCTCGAGGAGCTCTTCGGCCCCGACGCCCATGCGGCGCGGGACGCCGGCGTCGTGACGCGGGAGTGGCGCGAGGCGCACCGGCTGTGCCCGGCGTGGGCGGACGGCGACGGCCCGCTGGCAGACCTCGACGGCGACCTCGCGCTGCGTCGGAGGCTCGAAGCGCGGCACGCGCGGCTGCTCGCCGACCGCGGGATGGACCACCTCGACGTCGCCGAGGTCCGCAGCAAGGACCGGGTCGTGACCCAGACCCTCGGCCGCGACCTCCACGGCCGGGGGTACTGCGGCGTGGTGTTCGGCTCGCACCTCGACGACCGGCCGTGCCTGGCGCTCTTCGAGGGGCGGGCGGTCCTGCGCCCACGCGGCGCCCCACGCCAGCTCGGGTCGGGAACGCCCGAGCTCGGGGCGGTCTGCGACGAGCTGGGGCTGCGGCTCGCCGATTGAGCGCCTCCGGCTCAGCGCGCCGGGCGGACGGACCACCGGCGGCTGCGCGTGGCGGCGTTGCCCGACGCGTCCCTGGCCGTGATCCGCCAGACCGCCAGCAGGGTGCGATGTCGAGCGCGGGCGCGGCGCACGAGGGCCCGACCGCGGGCGTCGAGGCGGAACGTCATCCGGAACCACCCGTCGGCGGTCGCACCGCCGTAGGAGGCCACGAGCACGCCGCCGAGGTACAGCCGGTGCCGCTCGCGACCGCCCTCGTCGAGCCGGTACCGGGCCACGAGGGTGCCGCCACGCAGCCGGCGCGGCGCACGGCCGAAGGTGATCGTGGGGGCGCGCCCGTCGGCCCGCGGCTCGCTGCGGCCGAGCGCGGCGGCGCCGGGCGGCGGCTCGTAGTGCCCGCCGGCGACCGTCGCGCGCAGGAAGTCGCCGATCACGGGGGCGCTGACCCGCGCGTCGACCCCGGGGTAGCCGGAGGCGGCGCAGCCGATGCCCGAGCCCACGACGCCGGCGAGCGCGGGGCCGTTGGGCTCGCCGACGACGCCGGGACCGCCGCTGTCCCCCTGGCAGGTGCCCTTGCCGCCGCCGAGCACGCCGGAGCACAGGTGCACCGGGGAGAACATGTCGTAGGACCGACGGCACCGCGTGCGGTCGATGACCGTGCCGGAGAACACCTGCAGCTCACGGGCGTAGGACGCGGTCGCGTCGGCCTCGCGCTCCCCGACGGGGTGCGGATCGGTGTCGCCCCAGCCGTAGTGCCGGATCGCCGTGCCCGGCACGGGGTCGACCGCCACGAGCGGGATCGGGGCGATCCGGGAGCCGTCGCCCGGCCGGGGATCGCCTCCGTAGAGCGGGGCGGCGAGGGTCAGCACCGCGACGTCGAACGCGAAGGCGTCGGCGCGCGCCAGGTAGAGGGGGTGCGGCGTGATCGCGCTCACCGGCCGCGTCGCCACGCCGGCGTCGTACGCGGGCCGACCCGGCGAGCGCAGCGTCGTCGTGCCCGCGAGGACCCGGAGCGTGCCTGCGGCGCGCATCGGCGAGCCGGGACGGTCTTCGTGGAACACGCAGTGGGCGGCGGTCACGACGTGGGTGGCGTCGAGGACCGAGCCGCCGCAGAACTGGGCTTCGTAGTCGTCGTCGCTCGGGCCGAGGATCGCGACCTGGAACGGGGCCTCGGTCGGCTCGGCCGCCGACCCGCCCACGATCCGCGTCGTTGCGGCCGACTCCGCCGCGGATGCGGACCCGGCGCCCCCGAGGACGGCGAGGAGGACGGCGAGCACGACCGATGATCGCCGCCGGGCGCGGAGGGGCGTCACCCCTCGCAGTCTGGCGGGTGCCCGGGCGCCCGGTGGTCGCAACCTGGTCCCACGAGTAGGTTCGTGGCGCATGCCCCCGGTCCACCCCGATCCCGAGGTCGCTCGGTCCCCCGTGATCCCGGCACCGGCGGTGCCGGGGGACGGGCCCGCGCCGGCCGACCGGTTGCTCGTGCAGGGGACCCGGGGCCTGGCGCTCCCCGCCCTGCTCGTCGGCGGCGGGATCGGCGTGCTGGCCCTCGTCAACGGCTCCGGAGGGCAGGCGCTCGTCGCCGCGCTGATCTTCGGCTGCGGCGCGCTGCTGACGGTCGCCCACCACGTCGCACGACGGCGCAGCGCGGCGGACGCGGCGTTCGTCGTCGTCTTCGCCCTGCTGCTGATCGCGGTGGCGCTCGCGCTCGTCCTGCCGCAGAGCACCGCGATCTCGGTGCTCTGCTGCGTGGCGGTGCTCGCGATCGCCCTGCAGTACCTCCCCGAGCGACGGCTGGCGTTGACCGTCGCCGGCGCGGGGGTGGCGGTGGTGGCGATCGTCGTGTCCCGCCAGTCCGACCGGCCACCGGGCGCGACGCGACGCGACACGCCGCTCTGGGTCCTCGACGGTGCCGAGATGCTCGCCGCGATCGCCCTGGTCGTGCTCGTCGCGTTCCTCCTCCTGCGCTTCCGCCGGAGGCTCGAGGGCACGATCGCGGACCTCCGGTCGCTGCTGCTGCGCGAGCGCGCGCTGCGCGAGGAGAACGAGCGGCGCGCGGCCGAGAACGCGGCGCTCGAGGTGGCGCGCCGGACCGCGGAGGAGCAGGGCCGCGCCCGCGGAGAGTTCCTCGCCCACGTCAGCCACGAGCTGCGCACGCCGCTGAACGCGGTCATCGGCCTCGCCGAGGTCCTCGGCGACGCCGACCTGGACCGCGAGTCCGCCGAGCACGTGCGGATCGTGCGCAACTCCGGCGATCACCTCCTGCGGCTCGTCAACGACGTGCTCGACCTCTCGCGGATCGACGCGGGGGCGGTCTCGCTCGGCCTGGCGGACACCGAGCTGGACCGGCTGCTCGAGGGCGTGATGGAGGTCGTGCGCCCCGCCGCCGACGAGCACCGATGCCGCGTCGCGTGGCAGCGGGACGTCGACGCGCCGCGGCGCGTGCTCACCGACCCCAACCGGCTGCGGCAGATCCTCGTGAACCTCGTGGCCAACGGCGTCCGGTTCGCGCCCGGCGGCGAGGTGGGCGTCACGGTCTCGCGCGGGCCCGAGGACGAGTTGCGGATCTCCGTCGTCGACTCGGGCATCGGGATCGAGCCCGACCGGCTGGCGCGCATCTTCGAGCCGTTCGAGACCGCCGGCCGCACGAGCAGCGCGGGCGCGGGCGCCGGGCTCGGACTGGCGATCAGCCGCAACCTCGCGCGGCTCATGGGCGGCGAGCTGACGGTCACCAGCCGCCTGGGACGGGGATCGACCTTCACGCTGGCGCTCCCGCCCGCCGTGGCCACGCCCCACTCCGCGGACGGCGGGGAGGGCGGCGAGCAGGCCTCCGACCCCGGCATGGCCGCGCGGCTGCCGCTGCGGATCCTCGTCGTGGACGACGATCGGACGAACCAGCTCGTGACCACGCGGCTGCTCGAGCGGCTGGGCTACGCCGCCGACGTCGCCGCCGACGGGGTCGAGGCGCTCGAGGCGGTCGCCCGCCGGAGCTACGACGTCGTGCTGATGGACCTCCACCTGCCGCGCCTCGGCGGGCAGGAGGCGACCCGGGCGATCCACCGGGAGCTGCCCGCCGACCGCCGTCCGTACGTCGTGGCGTTCACCGCGGCGGCGTTCGAGCGCGATCGCCGGGCGAGCCTCGCGGCGGGGATGGACGACTTCGTCACGAAGCCGGCGTCCGGTGCGACGCTCGCAGCCGCGCTGCGGCGGGCCGCCGACGTGCGCGGTCGCACGGGCCGGACGGGCGTCGAGGCGGCGCCGGACGCCGGCTGAGGGCCCCGCGAGGGGCGAAGCAGCACCCGGGCGGGACGCGCGGCCGCCCGATCGTCGTGGCCGTGGTCTACGGTGCGCGCGTGATCGACGCAACGCCCCGGGTGCCGAGCGCCCCTCCACGGCCCGCGGCGCAGGGCGAGGTGCGCGCGTGAGCGCCGGTCTCGCCGCGCTGCTGGACGACGTCGCGGTGCTCGCGCGCGCCGCGGCGGCCTCGGTCGACGACGTCGCCGCCGGGGCGGGCCGCGCGAGCGTCAAGGCCGCCGGCGTGATCGTCGACGACGCCGCCGTCACGCCGCGCTACGTGCAGGGGTTCCGTCCCGAGCGCGAGCTGCCGATGATCCGCCGGATCGCGATCGGGTCGCTGCGCAACAAGCTGCTGCTGATCCTGCCGGTCATCCTGCTGCTCAGCGAGTTCGTCGATTGGCTGCTGACGCCGCTGCTCATGGTCGGCGGCGCGTACCTCTGCTTCGAGGGCGCCGAGAAGCTCTGGGAGGCCATCGGACCGCACCGCGCCGCGGCCGGGGACGCGGCGCTCGAGCGCCAGCCCGCGGACGAGGAGGCGCTCGTCTCCGGTGCGATCCGCACCGACTTCATCCTCTCGGCCGAGATCATGGTCATCTCGCTCAACGAGGTGACCGACGAGGCGTTCCTCGCTCGCGCGCTGATCCTCGTCGTCGTCGGCTTCCTCATCACGCTCGTCGTCTACGGCGCGGTCGGGCTGATCGTGAAGATGGACGACGTCGGACTGCGCCTGGCGCGGACCGGCGGCGGTGCGGTGGCGTCCTTCGGACGCGGCCTCGTCCGCGGCATGCCGATCGTCATGCGGGTGCTGTCGACGGTCGGTATCGCCGCGATGCTCTGGGTCGGCGGGCACATCCTCCTCGTCGGCCTGAAGGACCTCGGGGCCCGCTGGCTCTACGACCGCGTCCACCACCTCGAGGAGGACGTCCACCACGCGCTCGGCGCGGTCGGCGGCGTCG
>JALRCL010000542.1 GCA_023268575.1 Patulibacter sp. | reverse complement strand
ACGGTGAAGAGCAGGTCGGGCTCGCGGGTGACGTGCCCCGAGTCGCGCAGGACCATCGTGGGCGGCGCGATCGTGCGGATCCGGTCGCCGAGCAGCTCGCGCGCCCAGCGCTCGACCGTCGTGGCCCACGGCCGGTGCCCGGCGAGACCGGGCCGGTACTGCGCCAGCGGCGGCGGCTCGGCCGGCGCGCCCTCGAAGCCGAGCTCCAGCAGCCGCACGCCGAGATCCAGCACGTGGCCGTCGCGGCGGATCGGTGCGAAGCCACCGCCCACGCCCTGCCGGGGCAGCAGCAGCCGCACCGGCTCGCCGCGCGCGGCGGCGGCGTCGGCGGCGACGAGGGCCGCGAGCGTCCCGCCGACGATGTCGCGGCGCCGGCCCTCCGGGGGCCGCGGCATCGCAGGCTCCGGCCGCGCGGGCCGCTCGGGCCGGCGCTCGACCGGCGGCACGGGCGCGACCGGCGTCGCGCGGGTCGTCGTCCCGATCGGGCGGGGTCCGGGGAGCATCGTGCTGGCCTCGGGTCGGGCGGCGCGTGGGCCGACGTCGGCGGGGATGCGCGGGCGGACCGCCGACGCGTCGGCGCCGGGCGTCGGTCCCCCCTGCTCGCTCGGCGCCACAGGGCGCGCGGGCGGCGCGGGCACGCGGCGGGGCGCGGGATGCTCCGGCGCCAGCAGCGGCGGCGGCGCGCCGCCGCGCCGGCGCAGGACGAGGAGGTTCATCGCCCCGTGGTCGGGCAGGTGCCGCGCGGCCGCCACGAAGCCCTCGAGCACGGCGGGGTCGAGCGTCGCCATCTGGCTGTTGGCCAGCGGCTTGAGCATCACGCCCTCGCGGTGCAGCACCTCGAGCCCCGCCCGGTCGGCGAGCGCGGCGAGCTCGTCGGCGTCGTAGAGCCGTCGGGTGGCGTAGCGCCGGCCGGCATCGGCGACCTCGTGGAGGTCCTCGATGAGCCCCATCTCCAGGGCGACGAGGCGATGGATCGAGCGCGGGTTCTGGAGCGAGAGGTGCAGCAGCCCGCCCGGGAAGAGGTGCGCAGCGGCGATCCGCCGCAGCAGTCCGATCGGGTCGTCGAGCTCGTGCAGGACGTTCGTCAGCACGACGTGGTCGAAGTGCCCGACGCCGGCCAGCGGTCGGTCGAGATCCCCGCGGCGGACCTCGACGCCGACGAGCTGGCGCGCGGTGACGCGCTCGAGGTAGCGCTCCGCGTGGTCCACGGCGACGACCTGCCGGCCGTCGCCGACGAGCAGCGCGGTCATCGCCCCCGTCGCGCAGCCGAGCTCGAGGACCGACTCGCCCGGGCGCAGCCACGAACGGATCCGCTCACCGGTGGCCTTCGTGTAGTGCAGGTCGAAGTCGGTGTCGGGGTCGTAGATCGCGGAGTAGTCCACGGTGCTCACCGCTCCGTCGTCCCGGCGAGCGTCAGGCGCAGCCACGGCCGCGCGCCGATGCTCGTCTTGAACTGGGCCAGGCCGGGGTCGACCTTCGGGCAATCGGGGTCCCCGGCGGGGACGGTGCGGGTGGTGGGCATCGACGGGCTCTCGGGTCCGGGTCGACCGGATCTTCCGCTGCCCGGCACGCTCGAGACGCCGAGATCGACGAATCGCCCACCCGCGGCGGCGGCCGCCTCGACGACCCGGAGCGCGAGGAGGTTCATCGGCGAGCGCGGCAGGTCGTGGCCGTGGTCGCCCCACGCCACGACGTACCAGCCGCCCGCGGTCGCGGCGTAGGTGAGCGCGGCCGCCACCGGGGCACCCGCGTGGCGCAGG
>JALRCL010000536.1 GCA_023268575.1 Patulibacter sp. | reverse complement strand
CCGAGAACGGCGGCACGTACATCGTGATCACCCACGACATCGCGTCGGCGCGGCGGATCGGGGAGTACATCGCGGTGTTGTGGAAGGGCCGGATCGTGCAGTCGGGTGATCGGGACGACATGTTCGATTCGCCCAACCCCTTCGTGCGCCAGTTCCTGGCCGGCAACCCCGGCGGCCCCCTCGGGATGGAGTAGGAGCGACGTGCGTCCCCTCACGAAGAACGGAGGTCGCCCATGAGCACCGTCGTGCAACCGCCGACGCTGCCCGGCACGCCGGATCACCCGGTGGCGCCGCCCCCGGGCAAGAAGCAGAGCACGGGCATCGCCGCGATCCTCGAGGAGATCGCGGCCGTCCTGCTCATGACGTTCCGCGCGGCGCGCATGAGCGTCGTGCCGCCCTTCAGCTGGAAGGGCGAGTTCATCGAGCAGACCGTCCTCGTCATCAAGCGCTGCTTCTTCCCGGTCGTCATCTCGACGACGTTCTTCGGGTTCGGCGCGCCGGGCCTGCAGGGCGGCAACCTCGTCAACGTCTTCGGCACCGTCGACCGCCTCGGCGCGTTCTTCGTGATGGCCTCGGTCCGCGAGTTCGCCCCCTGGATCAACGGCATGGTCGTCGCCGGCGTCGCGGGCACCGCGATCTGCGCCGACCTGGGAGCGCGGAAGGTCCGCGAGGAGCTCGACGCGCTGGCGGTCCTCGGCACCGACCTCGTGAAGGTGCTCATCGTCCCGCGCTTCATCGCGCTCGGCGTGATGACGGTGATCTTCAACTACTGGAACACCGCGATCAGCCTCGTCGGGCAGCTCATCGCGAACATGACCGTCTGGCAGGAGTCGGCCGCCGGCTACGTGTCGACCTTCTCGTCGAACTTCACGATCGCCGAGGTCGTCTTCAACACGCTGAAGGTCCTGACGTTCGGCTTCATCATCGCCGTCGTCTGTTGCTACAAGGGCATGAACGCCAAGGGCGGCGCCGCCGGGGTCGGGCGCGCCGTCAACCAGGCGGTCGTCGTCGCCTTCTGCGCGGTCTACGTCTACAACTACCTCCTGAACTCGCTGCTGCTCGGCGCGTTCCCGGAGACGTCCACCCTTCGCTGAGGGGCCGGGAGCGCAGATGGAAGCTGGAGCACACAGCTCGCCCTACGAGCCCCGCCGGGGTCGGCCCGCGCGGCCGAACGGGCTGGAGCGCGTGGCCAACGGGTTCGTCGATCCCGTCCGCAACATGCTCGTCGAGGCCGGCCAGATCGCCGTCTTCGGATTCCGGGCGATCCTCGAGCTGCGCGGAGTCCTGCGCTACAGCGCCGAGATGCTGCGCCAGGTGTCGCTGCTCATCACGGGCTCCGCGCTCGTGCTCTGGGCCATGCAGTTCACCTTCGGGCTGACCTGCGGCAACGAGTCGGTCTACGTGCTCCGCGGCTACGGCGCGAGCTCGTACGCCGGGGTGTTCTCGGCGCTCTGCCCGATCCGCGAGGCCACGCCCTTCATGTTCGCCTACATGGTCGGCGCGAAGATCGGCTGCGGCTACGTGGCCGAGATCGGCTCGATGCGCATCAACGAGGAGATCGACGCGATGGAGTCGCTCGGCCTCAACCCGATGCGCTACCTCGTGGCGACGCGCCTGGCGGCGAACATCCTCGTGTCGCTGCCGATCTTCCTCGTCGGGCTCGTGCTGTTCTACGTCGGCGAGGTCTTCGTGATCCTCTTCCAGATCGGGGAGATCTCACGCGGTGCCTGGGAGAGCGTCCACTGGGCGTTCACCGACGGGCCCTCGATCATCTTCAGCTACACGAAGACCCTCGTGATGTGGATCGCGATCGTGATCGCGTCCATGTACTACGGCTACACCGCCAGAGGTGGGCCGGTCGGGGTCGGCGAGGCGACGGCGAAATCGATGGTCGTCGCGCTGATGCTGACGATGGTGCTCAACGAGGGCTTCACGTTCTTCTTCTGGGGCGTGGACCCCAAGCTCCCGGTCGGAGGGTGAGGACCCGTGTCCGAGCAGCACAACGAACCGCGGACGCCCCTGCGCCGAATCGGGGACCCGACGAGCTCCGCGGGAGGATCCGCGGGGCCGGGCGGGGCCGCGCGACGCCCGCGACGGCGCACGCCCGTCGCCGGGGCGAGCCGCTGGCTCCTGGGCCATCCGTGGTGGATCGTCGGCGCCGTCGCGTCGGTGCTCTTCGTCCTGTGGGTCGTGGGGACCCGCGAGGAGAAGCACATCGTCAAGGCGTCCTTCTCCTCGGCGTTCAACCTGACGCGGGGCCTCGACGTCCAGGTCGACGGCATCGACGTCGGCAAGGTCGGGCGGGTCGAGTACCAGGACGGCCGCGCGATCGTCGAGATCGCGATCAACGACGACGACTACTGGCCGCTTCCCAAGGGCACCACGGTCACGAGCCGCTGGGGCACGACGATCGGCTCGGGCACCCGGCGCCTGGATCTGAAGCTCGGGCCGAGCTCCGGGCCGGCGATCCCCGAGGGGGGCATCATCGCCTCCCGCGACACGCGCCCGGCGGTCGACGTCGACCAGATCCTCAACACCCTCAACCAGGAGACCCGCGGCGAGGTGCGGAGCCTCACCGGCAACGTCGACGCCACCGTCCGCGGAACCGAGCCGCAGATCAACCGGGGACTCGCGGCGAGCGGTCGCGGGATCCGCGACATCAACGGCTTCGTGAAGGACCTCGCCGCCGACACGAGCGCCCTCGAGGGCCTGGTCCGCAACACCGACCGCCTCACGACGACGCTCGCGACGCGCGCCGGCGCCGTGAGCGACCTCGTGACCGTCGCCGCACGGACCTTCGAGGCGTTCGGCTCCCGCACCCGGGAGATCCAGCAGACCCTCGACGGCGTGGCGCCCGCGATGGGCGAGGCGCGCACGACGCTCGCCCGCGTGGACACGAGCATCGACGGGCTCGACGGCCTGGTCTCGGACCTGCAGCCCGGCGTGGCGCGCCTGAAGCCCCTGGCGCGGGCCGCGGCCCCGGCGCTGCGCGAGCTCCACGGCATCGTGCCCGCCGCGCTGAGCACCGTGCGCACCACGACGCGCGTCGCGCCGGAGCTGCGCACGCTCCTGGCCAACGGCTCCCCGTTCGTGAACCGGACGACGCGGATCCTGAAGGAGGCCACGCCGATGGTGGCCTGCATCCGCCCGTACGCGCCGGAGGCCGGCGGTGCCCTCGTCGGGCTCGGCGGCTGGCTCCAGAGCTACCAGCTCAAGTCGCGCGACCGGACCGCCGACATGGACCTCCTCGACCAGCCGTTCCCGTACCGCGGGCGGCTCGAGGACGGCAAGCACCGGCAGCACGGCATCCGGGCCCGGATCAACGCCTCGACGGCGACGCTGCACGCCTGGCCGCCGGTGGTCACCACGGAGCTCTTCACGAAGATCGGCCTCAAGCAGTACGCCTACCCGCGGCCTCCCGGCCTCATCGGCGGCCAGCCCTGGTTCCTGCCGGAGTGCGGGATCACGAAGGACGCGCTCGACCCGAGCAAGGACCCGGAGGAGAAGCGATGAAGGCGCGGCACCTGACGATCGGCGCGCTCGTGGCCGTCGTCGCCCTCGTGGTCTGGCTCGTGGCCTCCGGCGACGACGACGCGTACACCGTGCGGGCCGAGCTGCCCAACGCCGGCGGCCTCCGCGTGAACTCGTCGGTGAAGGTCGCGGGCGTGTCGGCCGGCGTGGTGAAGGACCTCGAGGTCACCGACCGCGACACGGCGATGGCGACGCTCGAGCTGCAGCCCGAGGCGGCCCCGATCGGCCGCGGGGCGTCCGCGGCCATCCGCCCGACCGACCTGCTCGGCGAGCGCTACGTCGCGCTCGACCTCGGGGACCAGCGCCGGCCGGAGCCGAGCGGCGCGACGATCGGACGCGCCCGGACGACGCTGCCCGTCGAGCTCGACGACATCCTGAACACGTTCGACGCGGACACCCGGACGCGGATGGAGGTGCTCATCAACGAGTTCGGCGTCGCGCTCGGCTCGCGCGGCAAGGACCTCGCGAAGCTCCTCGACGCGATGCCCGCGTCGCTGGACGACGCGCGAGCGCTCCTCGCCGAGATCACGCGGGAGAACGCGTCGCTCGGGCGGCTCATCGACCAGGGCGATCGGGTCGCGGCGTCGGTCAACGGCAAGCAGGACGACCTCGTCGCGCTGATCGATCAGGCCGAGACGACGCTCGGCGAGCTCGCCGAGCGCCGCCAGGCCCTGGGCGCGGCGATCGACAGCGCGCCCGGGGGGCTGGCGCGCCTGCGCACGACGCTGGGCGAGCTGCGCGCCACCGCGGTCGCGCTGCGTCCCGCGGCGGCCGACCTCCAGCGCGCCGCGCCGCCGCTCACCGACGCCCTCGACGCGGTTCCCGGGTTCGAGGACGCCGCGCGGGAGAGCCTGCGGGCCGCGCAGGACGCCGCTCCGAAGCTCACGAAGCTCGGACGCGACGGCCTGCAGCCGATCCAGCGCCTCGCGCCGACGCTGCGCACCCTGCGGACCGTGTCGGACGAGGCGACGCGCGCCCTGGACCACCTCGACCGCCGCGGCTTCGAGGACGTCCTCTGGTTCGCGCAGAACTGGTCGCTCGGTCTGAAGAACCGCGACGGCCTGGGGCACTTCGTCGGCGCGAAGGTGTCGGTCGGGGTCTCGACGGTCACCTCGGTGCTCGACAGCATGTTCAACGGCGGGACCCCGGTCGATCAGGATCCGGACGCGGCGTTGCGCCGGCGCAGCACGGCACGCGCGGCCGCGACCGCCGGTGGCCGCTCGCCGGTCGACCGGCCGGCCGCCGCCGACGCGCGGCCCGGCGGCGAGGCAGACGCGAAGCCGCTGCTGCAGGAGCTGGGCGACCGCGTGGTCGGGGCACTGACGGCCGGTGCGTCGACGACCGACAAGCACGAACGGCCCGGCGCCCTCGGCGGCGTCACGGGCCTCCTCGACGGAGCGCTGGGACGATGAGACGAGTCGGACCCCGAGGCGCCGGTCGGCGCAGCAGCCGCCTGTCGGTGCTCAGCATCGGCGTGGCCGTGATGATCGCCCTCGGCGCGATGGCCTGGGTCGGCTACCGGGCCGCGGACACCGTCCCGGGCCGCCAGTACTACAACCTGAAGGCCGAGTTCGAGGGCGCCGACAACCTCGCCAACCACTACGAGGTGCGGATCGGCGGCCTGCGCGCCGGCCAGGTCCTGAAGCCGCGCGTCCACGACGGCAAGGCGCTCGTGGACCTCCGGCTGGACCGGTCGTTCGCGCCGCTGAAGACCGACACCCAGATGCGCATCCGCCTGCGGTCCGCGGTCGGCGTGCGCTACCTCGAGCTCATCCCGGGCAAGCGCGGCGCCGACATGCCCGAGGGCGCGACGATCCCGGCCGCCAACGCGAAGGTCCCCGTCGCGCTCGACGACGTCCTCGGCACGTTCGATCCGCGCACGCGCGCCCAGACGCAGAAGCTCCTGAACGAGCTCGGCGCCGGCGCCGGCGACAGCGGGCTGGAGCTCAACGCGGCGCTGAAGCAGCTGCCGCCGTTCCTGCGCACGACCGAGCGCCTCGCCGAGGCGATCGTCCGCGAGCCCGGGATCACGAGCCGCTTCGTGCGCGAGACCGCGGGCGTCGCCGGGGCCTTCGACGGCGTGCGGGACGCGCTCGCCGACGGGTTCGCGCCGGAGCGCGCGGCGCTGCAGCCGTTCGCCGAGAACGCGGACGCCATCGGCGAGACCCTCGACGAGGCGACGCCGACCCTGCGCCAGCTCCAGGCGCAGCTGCCGCAGGTCGATCGGCTCGTGCGCGCCGCGGGCGGCCTCGCCCGCGACGGCCGGCCGGCCCTCCGGGTGGCGCCGCGCGCGCTGCGGGAGACGGCACGCCTCATGCGCGGCTCGCGTCCGGCGCTGCGTCAGGCGAAGGGCACGCTCGACCGCGCCAAGGACGCCGTCGACCCGACGCTGCACCTGCTCACGACGCTGCAGCCGCAGCTCGGTCGGATCGACGAGACGTTCGACGCGATCCGCCCGCTCGTGCGCACGGCCAGCGCCCACGACTGCGACATCACGAACGCGATGACCGGCTGGAGCGAGTGGCTGAAGTACGGCGACACCACGCAGAACTTCATCCGCTTCTTCGTCGCCTTCAACCCGGGCGACATCCTCGGCGGCCAGACCGAGCAGCGGCTGCCGCTGCTCGGGAGCATGGTCCACCTGAACGCCTATCCCGCGCCGTGCATCGACGGCCAGGGCGAGGCGGGACCGAACATCCCGACGGTCGAGGAGTCGGCGAAGGGCCTCACGTACTCCAAGAAGTTCGAGGTGATCCGATGAGCCGCCGCGCCCGCCGGGGCCGCTCCCCGCTGTTCGAGATCCAGCCGGGCCAGCACCGCCCCAAGCACGTCCGCAACGGCGCGATCTTCGTGGTGGCGATCGCCCTGTTCCTCTGGATCATCTACACGCGACCGACGATCCCGGGGCTGGGGAAGGGCGGCACCGAGGTGACCGCCGACGTCAGCAACGGGGCGAACGTGCGGCCGGGCTACACGCCGGTCCGCGTGCAGGGCGTCGACGTCGGCCAGGTCACGAAGGTCGAGCGCTCCCCGTCGGGACGCGGCGTGCGCGTGACCTTCCGCGTCGACGACGGTACGGGGGTGGAGGTCAAGCGCGACGCGCGGATCTCGCTCCGCTGGAGGACGCTGCTGGGGCGCAACCTCTACGTCGACCTCCAGCCCGGGTCCAAGAGCGCCCCCGACCTCGGCGGCGCGACGATCGCACTGCACCGGACGACGGTGCAGAACGAGCTCGACGAGGCGGTCGAGCCGCTCGACGACGACGGGCGCACGGCGCTCAAGACGATCATCCGCGAGTTCGATCGCGGCTTCGCCGAAGGCACCGGGTACCGGCGCACGGCGAAGGCCCTCGGGCCGGCGATGCGCTCGCTCGGCCCCGGTCTGCGGGCCCTCCGCGGGACGCAGCCCGGCGACCTCCAGGAGCTCGTGCGCGGCGTCAGCCGCACGGCGGGCGCCCTCGCCAGCGACGAGGTCGCCCTCGGCAACCTCGTGACGGGCGGACGGGCGACCCTGGCCGTCACCGCCGCCCGCCAGGCCGATCTGCGCTCGCTGCTCTCGGCCGCGCCCGGTGCGCTCGCCGAGACCCGGACGACGATGGCGCGCCTGCGCGAGACCCTCGACGTCCTCGATCCGCTGGCGCGGGACCTCCGCCCGGGCGCGCGGAAGCTGCCGGCGGCCGCCGACGAGACCCGCCGGCTGCTGACGGTCGCGACGCCGCTGCTGCAGGACGCCGGACCGACGGTCCGCGCGCTGCGCCCGGCCGTCCAGGACCTCACGAAGCTCACCGGCTCGGGCACCGCCTTCATCGCGGCGATCGACCCGACCCTCGACCGCCTGATCCACCCCATCCTCCCGTGGGCCCGCCAGCGGGACGCGGAGTCGAAGATGAAGAACTACGAGGTCATCGGACCGGCCGTCTCGGCGGCCGCGGGCGTGACCGCCCTCGGCGACCGCGTCGGCCCGGTGGCGAACTTCGAGGCCGGCGTCGGCGAGAACGTCGAGGGCCTCTCGCCGTGCAAGACGTTCATCACGAACGAGTACATCCCGGACGACCAGAAGCTCAACTGCGAGCTGGCCACGCGCCTGATCACCGCGCTCCTGACCGGCACCCCGCCGGACAAGGTCCCCTTCAAGAGCAGCGCGGCCTCGGCCGGTGCGGTGCGGTCGCTGCTGCGCGACACCCCCAAGCTCCGCGCGCTCGCGCGGAACGTCCGCAACGCCCAGGAGAAGGAGAGCGGGCGATGAGCGACAACGCCGGCCTGGACCGCCTGAAGCTCGAGCTCCGGCGCGCCACCGTTCCCGCGCTGCTGTTCCTCGGGCTCTGCCTGGCGGGCATCGGGACCGCCGCCTACATCGTCAAGAACCTCGCCGGCGACAAGCCGTGGGTGGACTACGTCCGCTACAAGGTCGCGTTCGACAACGTGGAGGGCGTCTCGCCCGGACGCCACGAGCTGCGGATCGCGGGCGTCAAGGCGGGATCGATCAAGGCCTCGCGGATCGAGAACGGGCAGCCCGTGCTCGAGCTCAACGTCGAGAAGCGGTACGCGCCGCTCCACACGGACGCCAAGGTCGTGATCCGCCCGGTCACGGCGCTGGAGGACATGTACGTCGACATCCTCAGCCGCGGGTCGAAGGACGCGCCGGTGCTGCCTCCCGGCGGCACCCTCCCGGAGCGGCGCACGAGGTCGATGGTCGAGGTCGGGCGCGTGCTCAACGTCCTGGACGAGGACACCCGCCCGCGGCTCGCGCAGCTGCTGACCCAACTCGCCCGCGGGACCGACGACCGCGGTGCGCGGCTCCGCGAGGGCTTCGGCCAGCTCGGGCCCTTCCTCGAGACGGCGACCGAGCTCGGCGACGTGCTGCGCGAGCGCCGCAGGACCGTGGCCCGGCTCGTCCACAACGTCGGGGACCTCACGGGCGCGCTGGGCAAGCGCGACCACCAGCTCGCCGGCTTCGTCGACGAGGGCCAGCGACTGCTCGTGAAGCTCGCCGAGCACGACGCGCCGCTGTCCTCGACGCTCGCGCAGCTGCCCGGCACGCTGACGCAGGTCCGCACGACGTTCGCCGACGTCCGCGAGACGGAGACGACGCTCGACTCGGCGCTGCGGTCGCTCGGACCGGTCGCCGACCGGCTGCCGGCGGGGCTCGACAGCCTCCGCGGCTTCTCGGAGGACGCCCGTGAGCCGGTGCGGTCGCTGCGGCCGGCCGTGCAGCGCCTGCGGCCGCTGGCGCGCGAGCTGCCCACGACGGCGAGCGTCGGCGAAGCGGCGCTGTCGCCCCTGGCGCGGCAGGCCACGCAGCTCGACCACGGGACGCGGATCCTCGCGCCCTGCCTCCCGCTGGTCAGCACGTTCCTCAACCGCCTCAACTCGATGCTGAAGTTCGGCGACGGCGGCTACGTGCCGAACGCCCGCGCGTCGGTGATGGTCGACTTCCACACCCCGGGCGAGATCCTCAAGCACCCCGACTGGCGCGTCGCGCCCCCGTGCTTCACGAACCCGGAAGCCGCCTACAAGGCCAACGGGCCGCAGACGAAGCGCCTGCCGTCGCAGGACGACCCGGAGAGCAAGGAGACGGGCCGATGAAGCAGCGCGGAATGGCGGGCAAGTCGCTGGCGATGCTCGGCCTCGTCGCCGGGGCGCTGGCGATCCTCGCCTACTTCTACACGACGGCCGGAGGCCGGCTGCCGCTGTCGGAGAAGCCGTACAAGGTGACGGCGGTCCTCACGGACTCCCAGCAGTTGCTCAAGCACGCCGACGTGCGGGCCGCCGGCGTGAAGATCGGCTCGGTCGGCGAGATCGAGAACGTCGGATCGCGCATCCACGTGACGCTCGAGATCAAGCGCAAGTACGCCCCGCTCTACCGCGACGCGAAGCTCCAGGTCCGACAGAAGACGCTCGTCGGCGAGAACTACCTCGACGTCCAGCCCGGCTCGGCGTCCTCGGGCCCGCCGCTGCAGGACGGCGCCTCGCTCGCCGTGAGCCGCCAGCGCGAGGCGGTGCCGATCGATCGCGTCCTCGACTCGCTCGACGCCGACACCCGCCGCAGCCTGTCGGGCTCGCTCCGCTCCGGCGGGCGCAGCGTCGACGGACGCGCGCAGGACCTCCACGAGCTGTTCACCCGGGTCCGGCCCCTGACCGACGACGGCAATCGCCTCGTCGCGGTCCTCGACCGGCAGCGGGACGCGGTGCGTCGGGTCGTGCGGAACACCGGCACCGTGATGCAGTCGATCTCCACGCGCACCGGCGACCTGCAGTCGCTGGTCCGGGGCGCGAAGGCCACGGCCGAGGCGGTCGCGGCGCGCGACCAGGCGGTGCGCACGACGTTCGAGTCGCTGCCGCCGACGCTGCGCCAGGCGCGGACGAGCGTCGCGAAGCTCCAGTCGTTCTCGGGATCCGCGACGCCCGTCGTCGAGGACGTCCGCACCTCGCTGCAGACCCTGGGGCCGGTGCTCGAGCAGCTCGGTCCGACGGCGGCGCGGGCACGCCGCCTGACCGACGCCCTGCCCGCGTTGTTCCGCGCCGCCAATCCGGCGCTCGAGTCGCTGCGGACCTTCAGCACCGACGCGAGCGCGACGGTGCCGCGGCTCGAGGACATGCTGCGCGAGCTGAACCCGCCGCTGCGGTACCTGAAGCCCTACGACCGGGATCTCGGCAGCTTCCTCGCGAACTTCGGGGCGGGCGCCCAGACCGACAAGTGGGGCGCCATCGGCCGCTGCCTCTGCCCGATCAGCGACCGGACGCTCTCCAACTGGACGCCGGAGCTGCGCCAGATCGTCGCGCCGCTCCTCGACCAGGGGCCGGTGAAGGATCTGATCCATGAGTGGACGAACCCGTACCGCAAGCCGGGATCGCTCCCGCGCGCGGACCGGGACTTCTCGGGCACGTATCCGCGCATCGAAGCCGACCCCGTCGGGCTCCGCTCGGGCCGGTGAGCGCACGAGCGCAGCAGGAGGCGGGGCCCGCCGCGCCGCCGTCGGCGTCGCGGGCCCCCGGCTCGACGCCGGCCGCGGAGGCTCGCGCGGTCCTCGACCGCGAACGGCGGCGGGGCCGCTACGTCGGCGTCGCCGGCCTGGCGAGCGTCGCGGCGATGCTCGCGGCCGTCGCGCTCGCGAGCGCCGCCACGAGCGGGTCGGCGAAGCCGCGGGGCCCGGGCTTCACCGACGAGCCGATCAACCGGGCGCAGCACCTCGACGACTTCCACCGCAACGCGGCCGAGCACACGGCGTCGATGGGCGCCCGGGTCCTCGGGCTCGTGCTCGTCGCGTTCGTGGGGCTCTACCTGTGGACCCTCGTGCGCCACCGCGATCGGCGGGCCGCGAGGTCGTGGCTCGCGTGGTCCTCGCTGGTGGGCCCCGGGCTCCTGGCGGCCGCGACCGTCTTCGGCTTCGTCGCGCTCCAGGACGTCGCGGACCAGTTCGTGGCCTCCGGGCCGCAGACGACCGCCCGCGCGCGGGAGCTGATCGATGACTCGGGCGCGCTGCGCGCGGCGAGCCTCGCCGACGGCCTGACCCGGATCGCCTTCGCGGCATGGCTGGCGTTCCTCGCCGCCGCGGCGATGCGCGTCGGGCTGCTGACGCGCTTCCTCGGATACTGGGGGATGGCGGCGGCGGGCTCGT
>JALRCL010000517.1 GCA_023268575.1 Patulibacter sp. | reverse complement strand
CGCCGGAGTCGACGAGGTAGATGCAGGGGAGGCGGTTGGCCGCCGCGATCTCCTGTGCGCGCAGGTGCTTCTTGACGCTGATCGGGTAGTAGGTGCCGCCCTTCACCGTCGCGTCGTTGGCGACGATGACGACCTCGCGGCCGTGGATCCGCCCGACGCCGGTGATGATGCCGGCGGCCGGCACGTCGTCGTCGTAGACCTCCTCCGCCGCGAGCGGGCTGAGCTCGAGGAACGCGCTGAAGGGGTCCACGAGCCGGTCGATCCGCTCGCGCGGCAGGAGCTTGCCGCGGGAGCCGTGGCGCTCGCGCGCCCGCTCGCCGCCACCGGCCGCGACGCGGTCCAGCCGCGCGCGCAGGTCGTCGATGAGGGCGAGGTGGCGCTCGCGGTTCGTCGGGGCCGGCGCGTCGGGGGCGCCGGCGGTCCCGGTCGTCTCGGTGCTCATGCCTCGTCCTCCTCCTCGACCGCGGCCAGGACCTGGCCGCGCTGCACGTGGTCGCCGACCGCGACGTCGACGTGGGCGACGACGCCGTCGCGCGGGGCGCTCACGTCGAGCTCCATTTTCATCGACTCGAGCACGACGACCGTCTCGCCGGCCGCCACGCGCGTCCCCGCCGGGGCGCGGACCGCCAGGACGACGCCGGGCAGCGGCGCCTCGAGGCTGCCCGACCCGGCCGCGGCCCCGGCCGCACGCGCGGGCTCGGGGCGCCAGGCCACCGTGCCGGTCGGGCCGTGCAGCCAGCGCCAGTCGCCGGCGAGCACGCGGCGCCACGTCGCCTCGTCGCCGTCCTGCGCGACCCGCAGCACGAGGTCGCCGGCCTCGCCACCGACGGCGTGCGCCCGGGCGACCCGCGACGCGCCGTCGTCGAGCGCGATCTCGAGCGCCCCGTCGTCGGTGGGTCGGACCGTCGTGACGAGCGGTTCGTCCTCGCCGTCGCGCCACGCCAGCCGCGTCGCGGCGCGCCGGCCCACGCGCCAGCCGTCGGCGTCGCCGAAGCCCGCACCGGCCGCGCCCGCGAGGGCGAGCCGCTCGGCCGCCGCCAGCGCGACCGCCGCCTGCTCGCGCTCGGCCACCGGCGCCTCGCGCAGGGCCGGCCCGGCCTCCTCGTCGGCGAGCAGCCGCTCCAGGAGCGTCGTCGTCGTGCGCGCGGCAACGACGTCGGGATGGCCGAGCAGCCGGCGCAGGAACGCAGCGTTCGTCTCGACGCCGAGCACCGCGAGCTCGGCGAGCGCGGCGACGAGGCGCTCGCGCGCCTGCTCGCGGTCGGCGCCGAACGCGATGACCTTCATGAGCATCGGGTCGAACGCGGTGCTCACGACGCTGCCGGCCGTGATGCCGGAGTCCACGCGCACGCCGATCCCGGACGGCTCGCGGTAGGCCGCGACCGTGCCGACCGCGGGCAGGAAGCTCGTGCCGACCGTCCGCTCGGCGCAGATCCGCGCCTCGATGGCGTGGCCGGCCGGTGCCGGCGCCCCGTCCGGCAGGAGGACCGTCAGCGGGACCCCCTCGGCGATCCGCAGCTGCAGCTCGACGAGGTCGAGGCGGTGCACGAGCTCCGTGACCGGGTGCTCGACCTGGAGCCGCGCGTTCATCTCGAGGAAGAAGATCCCCGGCGCGTCGGGGTCGGCGGCGGCGTCGGGGGCCTCCACGAGGAACTCGACCGTGCCGAGGTTGCGGTAGCCGGCGGTCGTCGCCAGCCGGACGGCCGCCTCGTGCAGGCGGCGGCGCGTCGCGTCGCTCAGCCCCGGAGCCGGCGACTCCTCGAGCAGCTTCTGGTGGCGG
>JALRCL010000398.1 GCA_023268575.1 Patulibacter sp. | reverse complement strand
AGGGGCTTGCGGGCTACGACGATGGGCTCGTGGGCGGGCTTGAGAGCCGTGCCCCAGCCTTCCCACGGCTTTCCCTGTTCGCTTCTCGCCTCGTAAGGAGGGAGGCTCTCGCCGTTCGGCTCAAGCGTCCCGTCGCGTGGTGCCCTCAGCGCCGTCGCGTCCGCCGCCGCCCCGCCCGCGCACCGCGGGGCGGGTCGGCGGGCACGTCCTCGTCGCGCGCCTGGGGCTCGTCGGCCGTGCCGCCGCCCATCCGCAGCAGCACGATCCCGGTGACGAGCGCGACGCCGGCGATCGCGAGCGAATCGACGAGGACGACCGCGACGATCAGCGCGAGGACGGCGAGCGACAGCCCGGCGGCGACCGGGGTGCTCACGCGTCCCCGACCGCGTAGGGCATCTGCTTCAGCACCCGCGCCGGCGCACCGGCCGCGATCGAGAACGGCGGGATGTCCGTCGTCACCACGGAGTTCGCCCCGATCACGCAGCGGCGGCCGATCGACACGCCGCTCGTGACGACGACGTTCGCGCCGAGCCAGACGTTGTCGCCGATCGTCGTCGGCCCCTTCGACTCGAAGCCCTGCCACGGCACGGGCTTCGTCGGGTCGTCGAAACGGTGGTTCGCGTCGGTGATGAGGCACCCGTTGGCGGCCATGCAGTGCTCGCCGATCTCGACGAGCTGCTCGGCCGCGACCATGACGCCGAGGTTCAGGAACGTCCCGCCCCCGATGACGATCCGGGCGTTCGGGCCGCCGGTCAGCCAGACCCCGGGCTCGAAGAACGCCTGCGGCCCGATCTCCAGCCGGCCCTCGCGCAGCATCGGCAACCAGTCGCCGTGCACCGTGCCGCGCGCGAACGCCTCGCGCCGCGCGAGCTCGACCTCCAGCAGCGCCCGGTTCCACGGACGCGACGCCCGGCGATACCAGCGCGACTTCGCCCACCACTGCTTCACGCGGGCGAGGTCCAGCGGCGGGGCGGGCGAGCTCACGCCCCGACCCTACTCGGCGCCCGGCGCCCGGCCGCGGCCGGGCGCGCACCCCCTCGGGCGCGGCGCAGCCGCCGCCGCGCCCGAGGGGCGGCGGCCACGGATCGACGCACCGGCGGCGCGAGATCGGCGTTCGCGCGCATCAGCCGACGAGGCAGAGGAGCGGGAACAGGACGTTCCGGAACCGACGCGTGCGCCGGCCCTCTCCGGCCGACCGGCGCCGCGCTCAGAGCAGCTTGCGGATGCCGCCGATGGCCAGCGCGTTGCCCGGCCGCAGCAGCGGCGCGAGCCCCCCGAGACCGGGCGGCGCCTTCCGGGGGGCGAGCGCCATCGTCCAGGTGAGCGTCGTCCCGGTCGCCGTCGGCGCGAGCAGGAAGTCCTCCATCAGCCCGTCGATCACCGGCCGACTGATGCTCGTGACGCGGAACGTCGCCCGCCGGTCGACGTCCCAGCGGTAGAACTCCTCGTCGACGGTCACGAACCGCCCGAGCCGCAGCCGTCGCACCGACCCGGCGCCCAGCGGCCGCGGCGACAGCCACTCGAGCCGGTCGATC
>JALRCL010000391.1 GCA_023268575.1 Patulibacter sp. | reverse complement strand
GCGCTGCTCTACTCGGCGCTGAACGCGGGCGGGCCGGGCGGGCACGGCTGGGGGATCGTCATGGCGACCGACATCGCCTTCGTCGTCGGCCTCCTCGCGGCGATGGGGGACCGCGTCGCTCCCGGCGTCCGGGTCTTCCTGCTCTCGCTGGCGATCGTCGACGACCTCGGGGCGATCGCGGTGATCGCCGTCTTCTACGCCGACGGCGTCGCCGTCCTGCCCCTGCTCGGCGCGCTCGTCGTCGTGGTCGCCTTGGCGCTCCTGCGCCCCACGATGCACGCGTGGCGCTGGCCGGGCTTCGCGTTGGCGGGGCTCGTGCTCTGGCTGCTCCTGAAGGACGCCGGCGTGCACCCGACGATCGCCGGCGTCGCGCTCGGGCTGCTCGTGCCGGTGGTCCGTCCCGAGGGCTCCCTGCGGGCCGCGGCGGCCGATCGGATCGAGCACGCGCTGAACCCGTGGAGCTCGTTCGTCGTGGTCCCGGTGTTCGCCCTGGCGAACGCGGGCGTCCCACTCGACGGGGCGGCGCTGGAGCGAGCGGCCGGCTCGACGGTGACGATCGGCGTGGTGCTCGGCCTGGTCCTCGGCAAGCTCGTCGGGATCGCGGGTACGGCGCTGGCCACCCATCGGCTCGGCCTCGGCGAGCTCCCGGGCGGCGCGCCCCCCCGGCAGGTCGCGGCGGCCGCGTGGCTCGGCGGGGTCGGCTTCACCGTCTCGCTCTTCGTCACCGAGCTGGCGTTCTCGGACCCCCTGCTGCGCGAGGAGGCGAAGGTCGGCGTTCTCGTGGCGTCGCTGACCGCCGCCGCGGCCGGCGTGGTGGCGTTGCGGCGCACGACGCGCCCGGGACCGCGCGCCGCCGCGCGCGGCGGCGCTGCGCGCAGCGCCGGCGGCCCGGACGGCGCGTCGAGCGACGGTCGCGCCCCGTAGTGGCCCCGCGACCGGGCCCCGCGATGGTGCTCGATCGCCGTGCCGCTGCTAGAACCCTCCGCGATGCCCGCGCCGCCCGCCCCTCCGCGCCGCGTCTCCGACGTCGTGCACGAGGCGCTGCGGCGCGAGATCCTCGACGGGACGCTCGCGCCCGACGACGCCGTGCCCTCCGAGCGCACGCTCGCCGAGCGGTTCGGCGTCAACCGCCACGCCGTGCGCGAGGCGCTCAAGCGGCTCCAGCAGGCCGGGCTGATCCGGATCAGCCAGGGCGGGGCCACCCGCGTGCGGGACTGGCGGGTGCACGGGGGGTTCGAGGTGCTCCTCGACCTCATGCACGCGGGCGGCGATGCCCCGCCGGCGGAGATCACCCGCAGCGTCCTGGAGCTCCGGGCCCTCATCGGGACGGACGCCGCGCGGCGCGCCGTCGCCGGATCCGACGCGGCGGCGCGCGAACGCGCGGCGGCGCTCGTCGAGGCGACGATCGCCGCTCTCGGGGAGCCCGACGACGTGCTCGTCGCGCGCTACGAGGACCTCTGGCGCGCGATCGTCGACGGCGCGGACAACGTCGCCTACCGGCTGCTGCTCAACACGCTGATCGAGGCGCTCGCCGCCTTCCCCGGCCTGGCGGCGTCCCTCGTGCCGCGCGACCCCGCGGCGCTCGAGCTGCTCGCGACCGCCGTGCGCGACGGTGACGCCGACCGCGCGGCGGCGATCGTCGCCGCGCAGCTGCAGGCCGACGCCGCCGCGGTCTGAGGACCTCTCTCAGGTCCCAGTCTCGCGCGGTCCGTGGCGGCCGGCGACACATCGGATCTCGCCCCGAACGCCCTCCGTCAGGTCCCGACCTGGCTCTCGGGCGGCCAGGAGACCTCCTCGGTCGCCGACCACCACGACTCCGCCTGAAACGGCGAGAGGCTCGGAGCCCGGATCGGCGCCGACGGCGCCCCCCGGTGCACGCGTCGGCGGTCCGTGCGGCCCGCCTCGACGAACGTTGTCCACGGGCGAGCCGGCTGCTGGTATAACCAGTGAGACAACTGGTACAACCAGTTCCGGAGACCGCCGTGGACAAGCTCATCCTCACCGCCATCCCGTTCTTCGTCGTCTTCATGGCGGTCGAGCTGCTGACGCTGCGCCTCGCGGCGCACCACGACCACCACCACGGGGAGCTCGGCTCGGACGAGCGCGACTTCGTCGGCTACGCGTCGAAGGAC
>JALRCL010000381.1 GCA_023268575.1 Patulibacter sp. | reverse complement strand
CATCGACCGGTTCCGGTCGCTGCCGATGTCCCGGATCGCCGTCCTCGCGGGGCGGTCGTTCGCCGATCTCGTCCTGAACGCGCTGCAGCTCGTCGTCCTCATCGGCGTCGGGTTGCTCGTCGGCTTCTCGTTCGGCGCGAGCGTCGGGAACGTCCTGCTGGGGATCTTCCTGCTCCTGGCGCTGGGCTTCGCGTTCAGCTGGGTGTTCGTGCTCATCGGCCTGACGGCCGGCTCGGCGGAGACGTCGAACGCCATCGGCTTCACGGTGATCTTCCCGCTGACGTTCGCGTCCGGCGCGTTCGTCCCGCCGCAGACGATGCCCGACGGCCTGCGCCAGTTCGCCGAGGCGAATCCGTTCACGACCTGGGTCGACGCGATCCGGCACCTGTTCATCGGCGGCCCCGCAGCGCCGGCGAACTCGGACGTCTGGGTCTCGTTCGTCTGGATCGTCGGCATCACGGTCGTGATGGCGGTGCTCGCGCTGCGCCGCTACCAGCGGGTCTGAGCCTCGGTCGCGCCGTCCCGGGGAGCTCCGGGACGACGCGCGTCGGCGCCTCGGACCGGGCCGTCGCGTGGGCGGCGAGCCGACGGTGCTCGTCGCGTCGTCGGCGGCACCTGCGCGCGGCGCGTGCAGGGAGAAACGCGGGCACCGTGCGTGTACAACGTACACGTTGTCATACTCGTCGGTCATGCCGCTTCCGAAGCAGATCGACTTCGTCACGATGGACGTCTACGGCACCCTGATCGACTGGGAGGCCGGGGTCCTGGATGCGTTCGTTCGCGAGGCGGGCAAGGACGGCTTCACCATCGACCGCGACCTCACGCTGCGGCTCTTCCACCAGAAGCACGACGAGATCGCCGGCGGCTCCTACGAGCTCTACGCCGAGGTCCTCCGGCGGACGGCCCGCGAGGTCGCCGAGGAGATCGGCTGGGATGACCTGCGCCAGGAGCCCTCGCGCGCGAACTTCCTGCCGGACTCCGTCGAGCGCTGGCGCCCGTTCCGCGAGACCATGCCGCAGCTGCGCAAGCTCGGCAAGGCGTTCCAGACCGGAATCGTCTCGAACATCGACGACAAGCTGCTCGGCCTCACGCGGCGCCACATCCCGCACGACTTCGACCTCGTGGTGACGGCGCAGCAGGTCCGCTCCTACAAGCCCGACGCGGCGCACTTCACCGAGATCGCGCGGCGCTACGGCAGCAAGAAGAACTGGGTCCACATCGCGGCCGGCTACAGGAGCGACGTCGAGCCCTGCCTGAAGGCGAAGATCCCCGTCATCTGGATCAACCGCAACGGGGTCGAGCTCGAGCCGAAGGCGAAGCAGCCGACGCTCGAGGTCCGCACGCTGCTGGACGCGGTCCGCGAGCTCGGCCTGAAGTAGCCCGGCCGGCGCGCCTGCCGACCCCCCGGGCCGGCGCGCGCGCTCTGGCATCGTCGTCGCCGTGCGCGCCCTCGCCGTCCACCCCGACGTCCTCGTCGTCGTCTCGCGCGTCTGGCAGACGACCGCCGCGCTCGTCCGCGCCCCCGCGCCGCCCGACGCCCCGAGCGGCCCGGGTGCGGCGACGACGCCCCGCGAGGCGTTCCTCGTCGACTCGCCGGTCTACCCCGACGAGCTCGAGCTCACCGCGCAGGTCGCGGGCCAGGCGGGGTTCTCCGTCGCTGGCCTGCTGGCCACCCACGGCGACTGGGATCACCTGCTCGGGCCCCTCGCCTTCCCGCAGGCGGCGCTCGGCGTGGCCGAGACGACGGCGGCCCGCCTGACGGGGCACAGCGGGCAGGCGGTCCGCGAGATGCGGGCCTTCGACGCCGAGCACTACGTCGCGCGGGAGCGCGGCCCCGGCCTCGGCGACGTCCAGGCCCTGCCGGTGCCCGGGAAGCTCGAGCTCGGCGCGGGCGACGGCGACGACGGGTCGGGCGAGCGGCACGAGCTCGAGCTGCACGCCGCCGATGGCCACACCGGCGACGGCATGGCGGTCTGGGTGCCGTGGGCGCGCGTGCTGCTCTGCGGCGACTACCTGTCGCCGGTCGAGATCCCGACCTGGCACGACGCCGACGGCTCGCGCTCGGCCTACCGCGCGACGCTCGACCGGCTGCGGCCGCTCGTCGAGCAGGCCGACTGGGTCGTGCCCGGTCACGGCGGGCCGATCGACGCCGCCCGCGCGCTGGCGATCTGGCGCGAGGACGTCGCCTACGTCGAGGACTGGACGCTGCCGATCGCCCGCCGCGACGCCGCGCAGCAGGCGCTCCACGAGCGCAACCGCGCCGCGCTCGGCGCGTGAGCCGGGGCGCGGCGCCGCGCCCCGGGACGACCTGCACGCTGCACCGGATCCCGGGCGCAGCAGGCGACCTGCATCGAGCACGCGGCGACGTGTCGGAGGCGCCCGCCGTCCCGCCACCGCGGGCTCCTCCGGGCGGTTCGCCACACTGGAGGGGTGAGCGGCGCGCCCCGGAGCCCCGAGCCGTGGCGCCCCCTGCTGGACGCCGGACGCGAGAACGAGCGCCTCGTCGCCTCGGCGTTCGAGGGCGCGCGGGAGCCCCGCACCTCGCCGCTGCCGGAGGCCCTGCACCCCGACCTGCGCGCGGCGCTGACCGCGCGCGGCATCGAGCGGCTCTACGCGCACCAGGCCGAGGCGGTCGGCACCCCGGCGCCGCGGCCGTTCGTCGTGACGACCGGCACCGCGTCGGGCAAGTCGCTCTGCTTCCAGCTGCCGCTCGTGGACCGGCTGCTGCGCGAGCCGCGCGCTCGGGCGATCCTCCTCTACCCGACGAAGGCGCTCGCGCAGGACCAGGCCCGCGCGCTCGCGGCGCTCGGCCTCGGCGACCGCCTGCGGATCGCGATCTACGACGGCGACACCCCGCGCGAGGCCCGCCGCGACATCCGCCGCCGGGCGAACGTCATCCTCACGAACCCCGACATGCTCCACGTCGGGATCCTGCCCCGCCCCGACCTCTGGGCCGACGTCCTCGCGCGGCTCCGGCTCCTCGTCATCGACGAGGCCCACGTCTACCGCGGCGTCTTCGGCTCGCACGTCGCGAACGTCGTGCGCCGGCTGCGCCGGCTCGTCGAGCGCCACCAGACGCCCGGGGCCGCCGCCCGGCGTCTGGCCGCGGGGCAGGGCGACCTCTTCGCCGCAGCCGCGCAGGCCGGCGCGACGCCGACGTCGGCGACCACGACCGGCGGGCTGCGCGTGCTGCTGGCCAGCGCCACGATCGCCAACCCCGTCGAGCACGCACGGGCGCTCACCGGCCTGGAGGACGTCGCGCTGATCGACGAGGACGGCTCGCCCGGAGTCGCGCGGCGGATCGCGCTCTGGAACCCGCCGTTGCTCGAGCCCGACGACGATCCGTACTGGGTCGCCGAGCAGGTCCGCCGGCGCCCCGCCGGCCCGCCCGGCGACGAGCCCGGCGCGGCGGCCGATCCGCCCGCGAGGATCGCGCCGCCGGGCTCGGCCGACGGCGAGGCGATGCCGGTGGAGGCCGACCCCGACGAGGTCGAGCTGCTCGACGCCTCCGAGCTGCAGGCCGGCCGCACGCGGCGCTCCGCCCTGACCGAGGCCGCCGGGATGCTCGCCGATCTCGTCGAGCGCGAGGTCCGCACGATCTGCTTCATCCGGTCGCGCAAGGGCGTCGAGGTGGTCGCGCAGATGGCCGCCGAGGAGCTGCGCGAGCGTGGTCGCGACGCGCTCGCCGCGCAGGTCATCCCGTACCGCGCGGGATATACGACGAGCCAGCGCCACGAGCTCGAGCGGCGGCTCGTCGACGGCGAGGTCCGCTGCGTCGTCACGACGACCGCGCTCGAGCTCGGGATCGACATCGGCCAG
>JALRCL010001035.1 GCA_023268575.1 Patulibacter sp. | reverse complement strand
CAGCTCGCCCCGCACCGTGCTGGGCGAGAAGGAGCGCAAGGTCGGCCGGCGCGTCGAGCGCACGCCCGTCCTGCCCCAGCTGCGCGCCCACGCCGACACGATCGACCCGATCGGGTTCGAGGAGCTGCTGCGCGGACCGCTCGGCGCGCGCGACGTCGACGTGCTGCTCGAGGCGAAGGCGAAGGACCTCGCACTGCTCGCCCTGCGCGACCACCTGGTGGGTCGCGGGTTCGCCTGGCAGGCCGGCGAGCTGCTCGTCTGATCGGGGGACCGGCCGCCGCCGTCGGGCCGCCCGGCCGTCGCGGACGACGACGCCGCGGCCCCGGTCGGCCGTCCGCGCGCCGGCGAACGGCCGACCGCGACGGTCAGTGCGCTCCCGCGCCCTCGACCGGCGGCGCGGAGGCGAGCTCCTCCCGGCTCGTGCGCACGAGCACGGCCGCGACGATCGCGCCGAGGAACGTCAGGCCCGCGGCCCACCAGAAGACGGTCGTGTAGCCGTGCAGGACGCTCTCGACCCCGACGGCCGGGCCCGGGTGGTCGGCCGCGTAGCCGTCGACCGCGCTGGCGAAGAGCGTCGACAGCAGCGCGATGCCGATCGAGCCGCCGACCTGCTGGGCGGTGTTCAGCATCGCCGAGGCGACGCCGGTGTCGCGCTCCTGCACCCCGAGGGTCGCGGTCGAGAACGTCGTCGGGAAGAGGAACCCGCCGCCGACCCCGATGACGAGCAGGCCGGGGAGCACCGCGCCGGCGTACCCCGCGTCGCCGTCGATCCGCAGCGCGAACCACGCCGCGCCGATCGCCGCCAGGACGAGGCCGCCGATGATCAGCGGTCGCGGCCCGAACCGCGGCAGCAGGACGCCGGCCGTCAGGCCCGATACGACGATGATCGCGAGGTTCATCGGCATGAACGCGAGGCCCGCCTCCGTCGGCGTGTAGCGGAGGTTCTGCTGCAGGAAGTACGTCAGGAACAGGAAGACGCCGAAGAGCACGATCCCGAAGACCGCGATCGCGAAGAACGAGCCGCCGCGCGCCGGATCCAGGACCACCCGCAGCGGCAGCAGCGGCTCCGCCGCGCGGCGCTCGACGAGCACGAACGCCGTCAGCACGATCGGCGCGATCACGAGCGCGACGATCGTCAGCGTGTCGCCCCAGCCGTTCGTCTCGGCGTTCGAGACGCCGAAGACGAGCGCGAACAGGCCGACCGTCGCCGTGAGCGCGCCCGGCAGGTCGATCCGGTGACGGTGCCCGCCCGCCGACCGGTCGCGGTGGTGGGCGCGGATGATCGACACCGACGCGATGGCGACCGGGATCGCGAAGAGGAGGTTCACGTACAGGCACCAGCGCCAGGAGAGCGCGTCGGTGAGGATGCCGCCCAGCAGCAGGCCGATCCCCGCGCCGACGCCGGCGATCGCGCCGTAGATGCCGAACGCCTTGCCGCGCTCCGCCGGGTCGGTGAACGTCACCGACAGGATCGCCAGCGCCGCCGGTGCGAGCAGTGCCCCGAAGACGCCCTGCAGCGCACGGGCCGCGACGAGCACGCCGAAGCTCCCAGCCGCGCCGCCGAGCGCGGACGCCGCGGCGAAGCCGACGAGGCCGACGACGAACGCCTGCTTGCGGCCGAACAGGTCGCCGATCCGGCCGCCGAGCAGCAGCAGCGAGCCGAACGCCAGCGCGTACGCGGTGACGACCCACTGCCGGTTGTCGTCGTCGAAGCCGAGGTCGGTCTGCGCCGACGGCAGCGCGATGTTCACGATCGTCGCGTCGAGGACGACCGTGAGCTGGGCGATGCCGACGAGGGCGAGGACGAGCCAGCGACGTGCGTCGTTCACGTCGGGGCCCGCTGATGCGGTGCTCATCATGAGCGCTCCTGGGAACGTGGGCGGCCGCGGGGCGCGGCGACCCGGGACGGCCCGCGACCCTACGCCCTGCGTCGCCGGGGTTGCGTGAGGCATCCGCTTGAACTTCCGGGCCGATGCTGGACACTTCCCATCAGGGTGGGTCCCTGCGTCGCCGGCCCCTCCCGTCCCCCGTGACCGTCTACGTCGACCCCGCGATCTGGCCCTGGCGCGGGCGCCGCTGGTGCCACCTGCGCGCCGACGACCCGGAGGAGCTCTTCGCCTTCGCCGCGCTGCTCGGACTGCCGCGCGCGTGGCTGCAGGCGACGCCCGGCCGGCCGTGGAAGGACCACTACGACCTGCCGGAGGACCTGCGCTTCCAGGCGGTCGCGCTCGGCGCGGTCGAGATCGACGTTGCCGGCGCGGCGCGACTGACCCGTCGCCTGCGCGAGCGCCACGCGGCCCGTGGGGCGGCGGAGGACGTTGAGGCGGCGGACCCGGCACCATCCCGGGGACGATGATCACGCCCGAGCCGATCAACGCCCGCTTCGTCGGCGGCCCGCTCGACGGCGAGACCCACCTGCTCGCCCACCGCCTGCCGTTCGTGCAGGTGCCGGCGCCGGGCGAGGAGTTCTTCGCGCGTCTGCACGTCGAACGGCCGGAGGGCGTCCTGGACGCCTACCTCTACGCCGTCGACGGCGCCGACGACGAGGAGACCCTCGTCTACCGCCACGCGGCGGCGAGCTAGGTCCCCGGCGCCGGCCGACGCATCACGGCGACCGCCGGCGCGTCCCGGCGCTCAGCGCGCCACGGCCGACCCGTCGCCGGAGAACCGCTCGCGCAGCTCGCGCTTCAGCAGCTTGCCCGACGGGTTCTTCGGCAGGACGTCGACGACGTGGACCGCCTTGGGCACCTTGAACGCCGCCAGGCGCTCCTTCGCGTGCGCGATCAGGGCCTCCGGGGCGGCGTCCTCGCGCAGGACGACGACCGCGGTGATCGCCTCGATCCAGCGCTCGTGCGGCGTCGCGATGACCGCGACCTCGGCGACGGCGGGATGCGTGTAGAGCGCCTCCTCGACCTCGCGCGAGGCGACGAGCACCCCGCCGGTGTTGATGACGTCCTTCACCCGGTCGACGACGAAGACGTACCCCTCGGCGTCGCGGCGGACGAGGTCGCCGGAGCGGAACCAGCCGTCGCGGAACGCCTCGGCGGTCGCCTCCGGCTTGCCCCAGTAGCCGGTGCAGAGCTGCGGCGAGCGGTAGACGCACTCCCCCAGCTCGCCGTCGGCGACCTCGCGACCGTCCTCGTCGACGACGCGCAGCTCGACGAAGAGCACCGGCCGTCCCGCCGAGTCCGGACGGGCGTCGTGCTCCTCCGGACGCAGGACGGTCGCGAGCGGTCCGATCTCCGACTGCCCGAAGGCGTTGTAGAAGCCCACGCCGGGCAGCGCCTCCCGCAGCCGCTGCAGCACCGGCACGGGCATGATCGACGCGCCGTAGTAGGCCTTCGTGAGCGTCGCGAGGTCGCGCGTACCGAAGTCCGGGTGCTCGCCGAGGGCGATCCACACCGTCGGCGGCGCGAAGAGGCTCGTGATCCCGTCGCGCTCGACCCGCTGCAGGAGGTCGGCCGGGTCCGGCGCCTCGACGAGGTGCGCGGTGGCGCCCAGCGCGAGGTACGGCACGAGGAACACGTGCATCTGCGCCGAGTGGTAGAGCGGCAGCGCGTGGACGGGGACGTCCCGCTCGTCGAGGTCGAGGGCGACGATGCAGCTCACGTACTCATGGACGAGCGCGCGGTGGGTCATCATCGCGCCCTTCGGTGCCGACGTCGTGCCGGAGGTGAAGAGCAGCTGCGCGAGATCCTCGTCGCGCACGTCGGCGACGACCTCGGGGACCGGGCCCTCGGCGGTCGCCCAGGCGAGGACGTCCCCGGCACCGGCGCCGTCCCCGTCGCGCAGCGTGCCGCGGTGGCGCACCGCGGGCAGCCCGTCGGCGATCGCGTCGACCTGCCCGGACAGCGACGGGTCGACGAAGACCGCCGCGCACTCGGGCTGACCGACGAGGTAGCGCAGCTCCTCGCCGGCGACGTTGTAGTTCACCGGCACGTGGACGAGCCCCGCCCGCGCACAGCCGAGGAAGAGCAGGACGTACGCGTCGGAGTTGCGGCCGTAGCCAGCGACGCGATCGCCCTTGACGAGGCC
>JALRCL010000246.1 GCA_023268575.1 Patulibacter sp. | reverse complement strand
CGGCCAGACGATCACTTTCTGGGCTACTGCTGCGACTCACTACAAGTCTGGTGTGCTGCTCGGCAAGGTCACCGACGTCAGATTCACGCCGATCGAAACTGTCTGGACCTCAGACCAGGGGCATTCAGGGGTCGGATCCTCGACGGCACGACGGTCGGCCGCCTGCTCGGCATCGTGGGCGTCGTCGGCTGACCCCGGTTCGCGGGCTCGTCGACCGGAACCCGCGCCGCCGCCCGGCCGCCGCGGCCTCCGCGCCCCCGGGCACGTCCCGGCGCGGCGCGGCGCCGCGCCCTACGCTCGCGCGGTGCTCGTCGACGTCGGACCGGCCCACGCCGCCCGCTGAGGGACGGACCCCGCGGTGGTCGCCCGTCCCCGGCTGCGCTCGCCGCACGACCGGCAGATCCTGCGCCTGGCGCTGCCGGCGCTCCTGACGCTCGCCGCCGAGCCGACGTACCTCCTCGTCGACACCGCGATGGTCGGGCACCTCGGCGAGCGGCCGCTCGCGGCGCTCGGCCTGGCGGCGTCGGTCCTGGCGACGCTCGCCGGCCTCGGAACCGTCGCGACCTATGCCACGACCGCGGCCGTCGCGCGCCTGTCCGGCGCGGGCCACGACGACGACCTGCGCCGGATCGCGGCGCAGGCGCTGTGGCTCGGCGCCGCCGTCGGCGTGCTCGGCGCCGTCGTCGCGGTGCTCGCCGGCCCGGCGTGGGTCGCGGCGCTCGGCGGCACGGGCGAGACCGCCGAGGACGCCGTCGCGTACCTGCGGATCGCCGCACCCGGGCTCGGCTTCGCGCTGCTCGGGATGGCCGCGCAAGGGTGGCTGCGCGGCACGGGCGACCTGCGCACGCCGCTGCTCGTCGTGCTGCTGGGCAACGCGATCAACGTCGTCCTGAACCCCGTGCTCGTCTACGGTGCCGACCTCGGCCTGGAGGGCAGCGCGCTGGCGACCCTCACCGGCCAGGCGACGATGGGGCTGCTGTTCGCGCGCCTGCTCTGGCGCGGCGGCACCGGTCCCGACGGGATCGCGGCGGCGTCGCGGCGCCCGTCGCTCGGGCTCCTGCGTCGGCTCGGAGCGACCGGGCTGTTCCTGCTCCTGCGCACCGGAGCGCTGCTGGCGACCTTCGCGGTGGCCTCGGCGGTCGCGGCGCGCTCCGGCGACCCGTCCCTGGCGGCCCACCAGATCGGCTGGCAGCTCTTCCTCTTCCTCGCGCTCGTGCTCGACGCGGTCGCGATCGCCGGGCAGGTCCTCATCGGCCGGGCGCTCGGCGGCGCGCGGGTCGCGGAGGCACGGGACGCCTCGCGTCGCATGGTCGAGCTGACCGTCGCGGGCGGGACGCTCGTCGCGCTGCTGCTGCTCGCCGTGCGCGAGCCGCTGCTGCACGCGTTCACGACCGAGCCCGACGTGCTGGACCGCGCTCGCGCGATGTGGCCGCTGCTCTGTCTCATGCTGCCGTTCGCCGCGGCGGTGTTCGCCTTCGACGGCATCCTCATCGGCGCCGGCGACGCCCGGTTCCTCGGCCTGGCGATGGTCGCCGCCGCGCTCGTCGGCATCCCGGCGATGCTCGCGCTGCACGCCGCCGGCGCCGGGATCCGGGGCGTCTGGGCGGGGATCGTCGTCGTGATGGCCGCCCGGCTCGCCGGGACGTGGTGGCGCTACCGCGGCGGGCGCTGGGCCCGGCCCGGCGCCTGGCGCGGCTGACGCGCCGCGCTCCATCGCCGAGGGCGCGATCGGCGCACGGGCGCGCGCTCCCGCAGGCGTTCCGGCCCGCGCCGCGCGAGTGCGCAGCGGCCGGTCGGCGGCGCCCGCCGGCACGACGATCGGCCGCGACGTCCGGGAGGTCCCCGATGCGCGATCCGGCGCCGCTGCGCAGGGTGATGCCATGTCCCGCTGCGCTCCCGACCGCCGACGCGCGACCGCGACCGCCGTCTCGCTCGCCGTCGGCGTCCTGCTCCCCCTCGGCGCCGCCGCCCCCGCCGGCGCCACGACCGTCGTCTACCGCGACGGGAACGACGTCCACCTCGCCAGCCCCGACGGCACCCTGCGCCGGCAGGTCACCAGCGACGGTTCCGCGAACGCCTACTACACGCTGCCGTCCGCCGACGACGCCGGGAACGTCGTCGCGATCCAGGGCAGCGGCACCTCGCGGATGATCGTCCGGTTCCCCGTCGACGGGTCCACGCCGCAGCGCAACGTCATGCCGTGGAGGATCGGCTCCGGCGTCAACGCCGGGCCGACGTGGTCGCGCGTGAGCCCCAGCGGCACGTCGCTCGCCTACGGGTACCTCTACAACCGCGACATCTTCAGCGCGATGACGCCGACGCTCGCCGTCGTGGACCCGCGCGCGCCCGGCAGCCCCACGTCGCCGACGGTGAACGTCTCCGGGTGGACCGAGGGCAGCTGGTTCGGCTCGCGCCTGCTGGCCACGAACGGCACGCAGCTGCACGTGGAGGTCGACGGCACCTTCCAGCCGTGGCTCGTCGCCGGCAGCCAGTCGATCACCGGCGGCGACCTGTCGCGCGACGGCCGGCGCGTGCTCGTGCGCTTCGGCAGCGGCGTCCTGGAGCTCGCGACGCTCGACGGGCGGCAGCCCCCGGCGGGCGGCCCGGTGACCGCGTGCCAGATCCAGCCCAACGGCAACGACGCGTTCTCCGGCCTGCCCCGGATGGCGCTGTCGGCCGACGGGCGGCGCGTCGCCTGGTCGGACGCCTCCGGCGTCCACGTCGCGACCGTCGAGCGGACCGACACGCCCGAGACGCCGTGCCGCCTGACCGACCGCGTGCGGCTCAGCGCGACGGGCGGGATGCCGTCGTTCAGCGAGTACACCCTGCCGACGCCCGGCCCCGGTCCCGGCGGCGACCCCGACCCCGGCACCGATCCGGGTCCCGGACCGGGCCCGGGCACCGACCCTGACCCCGGCACCGGCACCGGCACCGGCACCGAGAAGCCCGACGGCGGCACGCCCGGCCCGGGCCCCGACGGCGGGACGAAGCCCGGCGGCGACACGACGCCGGGCGGCACGACGCCCGACGGCGGGACCGGCGTGGACGGCGGGACGGGCGGCGACGGCAAGACGCCCGCCGACGGCGGGTCGCGCCCGACGACGCCGCGGCTCACGTTGTCGAGGACGCCGGTCCTGCGCGCGTCGACGCTGCGGCGCGGGCAGCGCCTCGCCGTCGGGACGAGCACCGCCGGCGCACTCACCGTCGAGCTGCTGCGCGGCAGGACCGTCCTGGCCCGGGGCAGCGCCAAGGCGAAGGCCGGGACGAGCCGCGCGACGCTCCGCCTGACCGCGGCAGGACGCAAGGCCCGCGCCGTCAGCGGTCGGCGCCTCGTCCTGCGCATCACGCTGCGGCCGACCGGCGGCACGGCCACCACGCTGCGGCGCACCATCCGGGTCCGCTGACCCGGGCCGAGGACCCCGATCCGGCCGGCGCCCCGCCCACCCGGGGCGCCGGCCGCCGGGGATCGCGCCGCCTCAGTCGAGCGGGTCGGGCAGGTCGAACCCCTGCTCCGCGCAGCGCTCCTCGATCCGGCGGATGACCGTCTCGATCACCGCGACGCGCGCCCAGCGCTTGGAGTCCCCCGGGATGAGGTCCCACGGGGCGTCCTCGGTGTCGGTCTCCTCGAGCATCTCCTCGATCGCCGCCTCGTAGGCGCCGCGCTTCTCGCGGTTGCGCCAGTCCTCGTCGGTGAGCTTCCACGCCTTGAGCGGATTGTCGCGGCGCTTGCGGAACCGCTGCAGCTGCTCCTCCTCGCTCACGTGCATCCAGAGCTTCACGAGGATCGTGCCGTCGTCGTGGAGCATCCGCTCGAACTCGCGGATCTCC
>JALRCL010000201.1 GCA_023268575.1 Patulibacter sp. | reverse complement strand
TGGTCCCGGCACGCCCTGAGCATGACGCGCCTACGGCTGCCTCGACGCCCGTCGAGCGGCGCGTTTCGCGGATCGTCATCGTCGCGATGCTCGTCGTCGCCGTCGGTGGGATCGTCGTGCGTCGCACGACGGGCACGCTCGGGACCGCCTGGGCGCCGTTCGTCGCGTCCTGGGGCGTGCGCGTCGATCCGGCGTGGCTGATCGTCGCCGTCGTGCTCGCGGGGGCCGTGACGGTGCTCGCCCCGCGACTGTCGCACGCTCCCGCGCAGCCCTGGCGGTTCGCCTTGGCGTCCGGGGCGACGTGGTTGGCGCTCGGCCTGTCGATCAACGCGGCCCGTGGTGGCACGCGGGCGTGGACCCGGGTGTTCGACCTCGGCCCGGGCGGCTCGTTCGAGGCGGTCAACGAGTACCTGCCGGGCCTCCCGACCCTGCGGCACGGGCTCCACGTCTACCTCGACCGCTTCGCGGAGGTCGTCCCCTCCCAGCCGGTCAACGTGGCCGGTCACCCGCCCGGGCCGCTGCTGGTCATGGACCTGCTCGGGATCGACGGCCCGACCGGGCTGGCGCTGCTCTGCATCGGCCTCGGTGCCTGCCTGCCGCCCCTGACCTACGCGCTCGGCCGCGCGCTGCTGGGGGACGAGCGCCGGGCCCGCACCGCCGCGCTCCTGACGGCGACCTCGCCGGTGGGACTGCTGTTCGGCGTCACCTCGTTCGACATCGCGTTCGCCACCTGCGGCGCACTCGCGGCGTGGCTGCTCGTGCGGCCCGGGACCCGGCCGCTGGGCTGCGCGGCGTTCGCGCTGGCGTCGCTCATGAGCTGGGCGCTCCTGGCCGTCGGGGCATGGACGGCGATCGTCGCGTGGCGACGCGAGGGGCTCGCCGCGGCGGTCCGGCTCGCGCTGGGCTGCGCGCTCTCCGTGCTCGCCGTCAACGCGGTGCTCGCCGTCGGCTGGGGGTACGACCCGATCGGGACGCTGCGCGCCACCGAGCAGGTCTACCGCGACTCGGTCGCCCAGCGGCGGCCGTACTGGTTCTGGGTCGTCGGCTCCCCAGTCGCGTGGGGACTGCTGCTCGGCCTGCCGCTCGTCCTCGCCACGGTGCGCGGCGCGCTGCGGCGCGAGTCGGCGGCGATCGCGACCGCATCGGTGGTCGCGATCGCTGCGGTCGGCGGCTTCACGAAGGCCGAGACCGAGCGCATCTGGCTGTTCCTGCTGCCGCTCGCCGCGGTCGCCGCCGCGGCGAGCGGCGGCCCGTGGCGGCGGTCGCTCGCCGCGACGCTGATGGCCCAGGCGATCGCCGTCAGCGTGCTCGCCGACACGATCTGGTGACCCGAGCGACGGAAACCTGCCGGCGGCCCTCCGGCCGGCTCCGTCGCCGGGGCGAGCCGGGCGTCGGACCGGTGCTGGGGCCGACGCCGCTGCGGGCACCGGCGCCCCGCCGCTCCCGCGGATCCGCCCTCACCGCGCCGGTCGGCGCACGCGGACCTGGAGCGTCCGGGACGTCGTGCCGGCACGGACGACGACCCGGTAGCGCCCCCGGGTGAGCCGCTTGCCGCGGACCTTCGTGATCGTCCGCCGGAACGTGCCCTTGCGCGCCCGGTAGCGCAGGACGCCGAGGGCCTTGCGGGCGCCGCGGCGGGTGATCGTGACGGTGACCGTGGTCGCCCGGGCGAACGTCAGCCGGAGCTGGAAGCCGCGGCGGGCCGCGACGGCCCTTGCCGCGCGGAACGCGGGAGCGGACGACGCCGGGGCCCCCGGCCCGGGCGCCGTCCCGGGGCCGGTCGGCCCGCCGCCCGTGCCGCCCGGCGTGCCGCCGGGGGTCGCGGGGTCCGAGACGTCGAACGGCGCCCAGGAGACGTCCGGTCCGCCCCCGGGGATCACGAGGCGCGGCTGGAGCCTGCAGGTGCCGCCGTCGGGGACCGGCGCGGGGGAGACGAAGATGCCCTCGGGACCCGCCCAGGCGATCTGGGTCCCGTCCCGCGACCACGTGGGTCGGCCGCCGCCGGTGTCGTTGCTGACGTAGCCGTCGGTCGCGCAGAGCAGCTGGGGGTTCGGGTCCGTCGGCGCCGCGTCGCCGGTCGACATCTCCGTGTAGGAGTAGAGCTCCAGCCGGTGGGGCTGCACGCCGGTGCCGGTCGCCGGCCCGAGATCGAGCAGCAGGCGCGTCTGGGTCGGGTGGAAGTCGAAGCCGGCCAGCCGGTACGGGCTCCCCACCGGCAGCGCGATCCAGGCGTCCATCTTCGTGGCGTCGTTCTGCCAGACCGACAGCGTGCCGCCGTTGATCCCGGCGAGGCGCTGGTCGGGGTGGCGCAGCCAGCGCGGCTCGGTCAGGTAGTCGTGCGACGGATAGGTGTCCGGCGACGGCGTCGCCACGTTGCGCGTCACGAGGCGGACGGACGGCGTCGGCGAGCTGCCGAGGCAGCTGTTGGAGCCCTTCCAGTACTGCACCGCCACGAACGTGCCGTCGGGCGAGGTCGCGGTGCGAAACGGGCTCAGGCCCCCGCAGATCCCGGAGCGCGGGAAGAGGAACGGCCCCTGGCGGACCGCGCCGTCGGCGCCGAGCACGACGAAGGTCGAGTTGCCGCTGTCGTCGCGCTGCCGCAGGAACGCGGTGATCGCCCCGTCGTCGGTGACGGACGGCGCCCGGTAGCCGTTGTCGACGGAGGAGGCGTGGGTGACCTTGCGCACGACGCTGCCGTCGGGGCGCGCGGCCGCCACGTCGCCGCCCTGGTCGATGAAGACGAGGCTGTCGGCGCGCGCCGGGCCCCCCATGGCGAGCACCGTGCCGGCGACGACGAGCAGGACGGTCAGTGGGCGACGCACGCGTCGATCCCACCACGGCGCCGCCGCACGTCGCATCGGTGGATCCACGGAAGCGCTCCCTCCGGCCGGGCGCTCCGGAGAGCGGGAGGGCGCGCGCGGGAGCCCCTAGGATCGCGACATGCCGAGCCCCAAGCGCGAGAGCGTCGAGGACTACTTCGCGCAGCTGCCCGCCGAGCGCCGCGCGCACGTGGAGGCGCTGCGGGCGCTGAGTCGCGAGGCAGATCCGGAGGCGGAGGAGCGCCTGGCGTGGAACCTGCCGGTCTACGTCCGCGGCGAGAAGACCCGCCTGTGGATGCTCCAGGACTACAAGGCCCACTGCTCGCTGCGCTTCCCGACGCGCTTCTTCGCCGAGCACCGCGCCGCGGTGCAGACCGCCGGCTACGACGCGGGGGAGGGGTTCGTCAAGCTGCCCTACGACCGCGACCTTCCGGTCGAGCTGTGCCGGACGCTCATGCGGGCCCGGATCGACGAGTACGAGGCGACGGGCGCGGGCTGGTAGCGCCCAGTCCTCCGGGCCGACGCGGCGCCTCAGCGCGGGCGCGCGATCGGGACGAGCAGGGCGAACCGGGCCGCTCCGCCGTCCTCGAGCAGGAGGTCGCCGCCCCCGTGGCGGGCCAGCTCGCGGGCGAGGTGCAGGCCGATCCCGCTGCCGGTCCCGACCCCGCGAGCGAAGGGGTCCGCGACGCCGACGGGGACGGCGCCCTCGTCGGCCACCTCCAGCCGCGCTCGGTCGTCGATGCGCTCCAGGTGGATCCGCACCCTCCCGCGGCCGTGGACGAGCGCGTTGTCGAGCAGGACGTCGAGGATCTGGCGGGCGCTCTCGGGGTGCATGCGTCCGACGACCGGCGCCAGGTCGACGTCGAGCTCGCGCTGGCGCTCGGCGAACCGCCGCGCCCACTGCTCGCGCGCGAGGTGCTGGGACACCAGGGGCTCGAGGTCGGTGGCCGGCGGACGATCGTCGCCGACGTGCGCGGTCCGCTGCAGGTGCGCGATCGTGTCCGTCAGGCGGTCGATCTGCGCGAGCGCGGCGTCCGCCTCGTGGCGCGCGTCGGACGAGGCCGCGATGCGGTGGAGCTCCTCGACGCGCAGCCGCAGACCGGTCAGCGGGGAGCGCAACTGGTGCGACGCGTTGGCCGCGAACTCCCGCTCGCGCCGCAGCAGCTCCCCGATGCGCTCGTCGGCGTCGCCCAGCGCGGTCTGGACCGCCTCGATCTCGGGCACGTCGCCGGCGACCGGCTCCGGATCGAATCCGGGTCCTCCGACGGCCCGCACGCGCTGCGCGAGGAGCTCCAGCGGCCGCGCGAGGCGCCGCGCCTGGACGAGCGCGAGCGCCGCGGCGACGAGCAGCGCCACGACGGCCGAGCCGGCGACGGCGAGCCAGACCAGGCCGACGTCGTCGTTGCGGGCGGCCGCCGGGCTCAGCAACGCCACGCGGAGGGGCCCGCCGTCGCCGGAGCGGACGCGGACGACGTCGCCCGACGGCGGGGTGCCGAGCGTCAACGTCCTTCCGTCGCGGCGGATCTCGATCGCCTCGTCGCGGCCGATCACCGGCGCGACGATCGCGCGCCGCAGCTCGCGCCCGCGGGAGACGGCGGTGGTCAGCGCGAGCGCCGCCGCGTCCGCCCGCTGCTCCAGGCGCATGTCCGCCCGTTGACGCAGGAGCTCCGCGCCCACGATCGCGAGGGGGACGCCGAGGACGAGCACCGAGACGGTCGCCACGAGCAGCGTCGAGCGCAGCAGCCGCCGTCTCACCCGGTGCGCTCCAGGCGGAACCCGTAGCCACGGACGGTCGTGATGAGCGGCGGGTCGCCGAGCTTCTGGCGCAGCCAGCCCACGTGCACGTCGAGGGTCTTCGTGGACCCCCACCAGTTCTCGTCCCAGACCTCGCTCATGATCCGCTCCCGGCGCAGCGCCTCGCCCGCCCGCGCCGCGAGCGCCGCGAGGAGGTCGAACTCCTTCGGGGCGAGCTCGAGCTCGCGCGGCCCCCGCCAGGCACGCCGGGATGCCTGGTCGATCCGCAGGCCCGAGACCTCGATCACCGAGTCGCCGACGTCGGGCGCGCTCCGGCGCCGCAGCAGCGCGCGCACGCGTGCGGTGAGGACCGCGAGGCCGAAGGGCTTCGTGACGTAGTCGTCGGCACCGGCGTCGAGGCCGACGACCTCGTCGAGCTCGGAGCTGCGCGCGGTGAGCATGAGCACCGCCGTGGCGCCGTGGTCGCGCCGGATGCGGCGGCAGACCTCCACCCCGTCGATGCCGGGCAGGCCGATGTCGAGGACGACGAGGTCGAACGACGCCGCGTGGAGTCGCTCGAGCGCCGCCTCGCCGGTCCCGACGTGCTCGACCTCGTAGTCCTCGCGCCGCAGCGCACGCACGAGGGGGTCCCCGATGCTCGCGTCGTCCTCGACGACCAACAGGCGCTCCACGCCGAGGATCGTAGACCCGGATGCACGACGTTGGCACGGTCTTTCCCGCAGCTTGTTCGGCGCCTGCTCGAGCGTTGGGCCACGCCGAGGCACCATCGAACCACGAGGCGACGACACCGCCGCCGACCATCACCCGACACCGACCGGAGCCCCATGACCACCACCGAGCCCACCGCCGAGACGATCGTTCGCACCGCCGCCGCCCGCGCCGTCGGGGCGATCGGCCTGGCGGGCGTCGGCCTCGTCCATCTGCTCGACGCCCCGGGCAAGCTGAGCGAGACCCCCTACATGTTCTGGCTGTACCTCGCGCTCATCCTCGCGTCGATCGTCGTCGGCAGCGAGCTGCTGCGCACGGGCAGCCGCCGCGCCTGGGCCGCGGCCGCCGCGCTCGCCGGCAGCGCGATCGTCGGCTACGTCCTGACGCGTACGACCGGCCTGCCCCGGGACCACGGCGACATCGGCAACTGGACCGAGCCGCTCGGCCTGGCGAGCCTCTGGATCGAGGGCGGGGTCGTGCTGCTGGCGGGTGCCGTCCTCGCGGCGACCGCGCCGGTGACGCGGCGGCGCACGACGCCGGCGGCGGCGACCCGCGCCCCCCGTCTCTCCTGACGCACCGGCCGCGGCGGATCGGTGCTCGGCGGTCTTTGCCGTTCCTTGTCGATGCGTTCGCCGGCGGTTGGGCCGTGGCGCGGAACAGTGCTCCGGCCATGCCGCTCGCCGACGTCCTGGACACCTTCAACGGGCTCCCGACCCACGCGCTGCTGGTGCACTTCACCGTCGTGGTCGCCACGGGCGGCGCGCTCGGGGGCCTCGCCTATGCCGTCGTCCCGCGGTTCCGGCGCTGGCTCGGGTGGCCCCTGGCGGCCACCGGCGCTTGCAGTGTCCTCCTGGGCCTCGTGACGCCCGCCTCCGGCGAGGCGCTCGAGCGGCGGGTCGGCGAGAGCGCGCTGGTCGAGCGGCACGCCGAGCTCGGCGACCAGATGGGGACGATCCTCATCGTCTACGGCCTCGTGCTCGTCCTCACGACGCTCGTGGTCCGCTGGCGTCGCGACGCGAGCGGCGCGCCGGTGGCGCCGACCGCGATCGATCGGCTCGGCGGCGTGCCGGGAACGGCGCCCCGCGCCTTCCCCGGGCAGTCGCAGATCGCGGCCGGGTTGACGCTCCTGGTCCTCGTGCTCTCCGTCGTCTCCGGCGTCTGGATCTACCGCACCGGCGAGGCCGGGGCTCGGGCCGTCTGGCACGACGCGCCGAGCGCTCCGGCGACCGCGCCGCGCGACGGCGACGACGGCTGAGGTCGACGTCGCGGCTCGCCCGTCCGGGTCCCGCTTGGGCGTGGCCCTCGGACGGTCCGCTCAGCGCTGCGACGCGCAGGCGGCGAGGAACGCGGCGATCTGCGCGTGGTAGACCCGGAGGTCGTGCGCGGCGATCTCGACCTGGTCGGCGTCGACCGGCGGCCCGAGCACGAAGGCCGGACGCAGTGCGTACGGCGCAGCCGCCCCCGGGATCGGTCGGGCGACCGCCCACCGCCGCAGCCACCGGGGCGTCTGCGACAGCGCCGCGATGGAGAGCAGCGCGAGGAGGTAGGCCATCGCACCGGACGGTAGGCCGCTGCCCCGGAGCGAACCGTCACGGACCGCACACTCCGGACGCCTGGACGACCCGTCGCGCCGCTCTCGGCGCGTTCGCGCTCCGCGGGCCCGTGCTCCGCCGTCAGGAAGCGCCGCGCTCCGCGTCCGGACCGCGGTCCAGACGCTCCAGCAGATCGACCGCGGCCCGGGCGTACTCGCCGATCCAGCGGTCGTGGATCCGCTTGATCGGCAGCGGCGCGAGCGCCAGGTGCCGCTCGCGGCCGACCTTGCGTCCGGTGACGAGCTCGGCCCGCTCCAGGACGCGCAGGTGTTGGAGGACCGTCGTGCGGTCGAGCTCGGGGAAGCAGGCGCAGAGCTCGCCCGTGGTGCGCGGCGCCTCCTTCAGCACGTCGAGGATCCGCCGCCGCACCGGCGCCGCGAGCGCCTTGAAGACGCGGTCGTCCTCCTCCTCGGTCGTCGGCGGGAGGCCGTCACCGGTCGACGGTCGGCCATACATGTGGTAAATCTACAACATGTCTGAGAACGAGCGGCTCGACGCGCTCTCCTTCACGGTGTCGGGACGCGTGGCGCGCCCGTGCGCCGAGGTCTACGAGGCGATCGCCGACCCCGAGCAGCTGTCGCGGTACTTCACCACCGGAGGTGCGCGCGGACGGCTGGAGCCCGGGACGGAGGTGACGTGGGACTTCCACGACTTCCCCGGAGCCTTCCCCGTCCGGGTCGTCGAGGCCGAGCCCCCGCGGCGGATCGTCATCGAGTGGGACGGCGAGGCGGCCGCCGACGCGGCTGGCACGACGCGCACGACGTTCGAGCTCGAGCCGCTCGACGGCGACACCCGGACGCTCGTCACGATCACGGAGGCCGCCTGGGAGGCGACGCCGCAAGGTGCCCGGAGCGCGTTCGGCAACTGCGCGGGGTGGACGGGGATGCTCGCCGCGCTCAAGGCGTGGGTCGAGCACGGGGTCAACCTGCGCGAGGGCTTCTACGCCTGACGCGCCGGCCCCGTCCGGCGCCGGGGGGTGCGCCCGCCGCAGCGGACGCACCCCCCGGACGTCGCTA
>JALRCL010000151.1 GCA_023268575.1 Patulibacter sp. | reverse complement strand
GGCGCGAGCAGGCCCATGACGAGGCCGCCGGGCAGCAGGATCAGGCCGGTGGTGAGCGTCGAGGCATCGAGCACGTCCTGCAGGTAGGGCGGCGTGGACCGACCGGCCCGGTCCGCGGCGCGGCCGCCCGCGGGTGGCGTCCGGGCGACCCCGGCGCGGCTCAGACGTAGACGTCCGGCAGGTCGTTCTCGAAGAGGATCACGTCGCCGCGCCGCGAGAGCTCGGCCAGGCGACGGTGCGCCGAGGGACCGTCGGGCAGCACGATCGCGTGCTCCTCGGGGAACCCGGCCTCGAGCAGCCCCTCGCGGATGACGCCCGCCCGCGGCCCGCTGAGCAGGCAGAGATCGCAGCTGCGGGCGGCGATCCGGCCGAGCTCGCGGTTCTCGGCCTCCTCCTCGTCGCCGAGCTCGACCATGCCCGGGGTGACGAGGATCCGGCGCTGCGCCTCGTGGTGGCGCAGGACCTCCAGCGCGGCCGCCGCGCCGGACGGGTTGGCGTTGTACGAGTCGTCGATCACGACGATCCCGGCGGCCTGGTTGACGATCGGCGCGAGCCGGTGCTCCGGGGGCGTCACGCGCCCGAGCGCCCGGGCGACCTGCTTCGCCGTCAGGCCGGACTCGAACCCGACGGCCGCGGCGGCCAGGAGGTTCGCGACGTTGTGGGTGCCGAGCAGCTGCGCGCGGACCGGCGTGGACTCGACCTCACCGTCGACGCGGCGGCAGAGCGCGAACTGCGTCCGACCGTTGCGGACCTCCACGCCGTCGGCCCAGAGGTCGGCGTCGGGGTGCGGCTGCGGGCTGAAGAGGACCGCGCGCGCGGTCGTGCGGGTGGCGGCGACGCGGCGGCAGCGCTCGTCGTCGGCGCGCGTGATGAAGACGCCGTCGGCGGGCAGCGCCTCGGCGATCTCGCCCTTCGCGCGCTCCGTGACGTCGAGCGAGCCGAACCGCTCGAGGTGCGCCGGCCCGATCGCCGTGAGGATCGAGATCCGCGGGTGCACGAGCTCGCACAGCTGGGCGACGTCGCCCTCGCGGTAGGCGCCCATCTCGACGACGAACGACTGGTGGTCCTCCCGCAGCCCCTCGTTGATGGCGCGCACGACGCCGAGGTGGCTGTTGAAGGACGCGGGGGTCGGGTAGCTCGGCCCGGTCGTGTCGAGCACCGCCGCGACGCAGGCCTTCGTCGTCGTCTTGCCGTAGGAGCCGGTGATGCCGACCACGAGCGGCGCGACCGCCGCGAGCCGCTCGCGCGCGCTGCGGACGAACCGCTCCGTCTCGCGTCGCTGGACGGGCCGCAGGGCGACGTTCGCCGCCGTGAGCCACGTCGGCCCGAAGGCGTGCAGGCCGCCGCCGACCGCGCCCGCGACGGCCACGGCCGCGTCGCCGGGCAGCGCCGCGGCGAGCACGAGCAGCGGGACGCCCGGCAGGGCGAGGCTCAGGCCGAAGAGGCGCTTGGCGCGCTTCGTGAAGACGAGCGGCTTGATCTGGTCGCGACGCCAGACGCCGGCGAGGCGGAAGCCGGCGGCGACGAGCGCGACCGCCGCGACCGCGACCCCGGCGCCCGAGGAGGCGAGCGCGACGCCCGCGACGGCGAGGCAGACGGCCCAGAGCGCCAGCGACGCGGGGATCTGCCGGCGGTCCTCGCCGCGGTCCAGCCAGACGCGCAGGCGGGCGTTCTCGTAGTGCTCCTGCTGCAGGACGTGCAGCAGGACGTGCTCGCGGCCGGCGAGCAGCAGCAGCGCGGCGAGCGCGAGGAGCAGCGCGGCGAGGGTCACGAGGCGACGCCCGCGGTCTGCTCGACGAGGAAGTGGCGGGCGATCCGGTTGAACTCGCCCGCGCGCTCGGCGTAGGCGAAGTGGCCGCCGTCGATCACGACGAGGCCGGCGTTCGGGATCTCGCGCTCCATCCGCTCGCCCATCCAGAGCGGCGTGTCGGCGTCGTCGCGCCCCCAGATGAGGAGCGTCGGCGCCGCGATCCGCGGCAGGCGGGGCGCGAGGTCCTCGCCCAGGACGTTGCGCAGCGTGCCGCGGAACGACTCCGACGCGGCGAGCCAGTCGTCGGAGGCGACCTTCCGCCGCCAGCGGTCCTGGAGCCGCTTGCCCGGGGGCCCGCCGACGGCACCGACGAACCGGCCGAGCTTCGCCAGGGCGACCTTCGCGTAGTACGAGGCCTTGCGCCGGGGCTTGATCCCCGCCGCGCCGGTGAAGACGAGTCGCGAGACCCGCTCGGGGTGCTCCGTGCTGAGGACGATCGAGACGCGGCAGCCGAAGCTGTGGCCGACGATCGCGAACCGCTCGAACCCGAACCGGTCGGCGAGCGCGACGACGAGCCGCGCGTAGCGGGCGACGTCCCAGGACTCGGCCGGCTCCGGGCTCTCGCCGAAGCCGGGCAGGTCGACCGCCAGGAGCTCGGCCGCGTCGCCGAGCCCAGCGAGGATCGACCCGACCGCCTCGATCGAGGCGCGCCATCCGTGCAGCACGATCACCGGCTCGCCCGACGCGGGCGCGTCGGGGCGGCGGTGGAGCACGTGGACGCGCACCCCGTCGACCTCGACGAACGTGTCCTCATCCTGGAAGGCCATGGGCGCGCACATGGTCGCACCTCCCCCGGCCGCGGCGCCGCCGCGCCGCGGACGGCGCCGGGGTCCGAGCGCGCGGGGCGACCGGCTAGCCTTCCGGCCGTGACGCCTGAGCAGCGGATGCACGTCGCCGTCGTCTTCGGCGGGCCCTCCGTCGAGCACGACGTCTCGATCATCACGGGCCAGCAGGTGCTCGCGATCCTCGGCGAGCGCCATGACGTCGTGCCGATCTACGTCGCCAAGGACGGGCGCTGGTGGACCGGCGAGTCCCTGCTGACGATCCAGGCCTTCGCGTCGGACCCGCCGGCGGGCGCGCGACCGATCGAGCTGCGACTCGGCTCGCCGACGCCGCTCGTGGCGCCGTCGTCCGGGCGGTTCAAGCGCGACGAGCCGCTGCGGGTCGACGTCGTCGTCAACGCGATCCACGGCACCGGCGGCGAGGACGGCTCGCTGCTCGGCGCGCTCGAGCTCGCCCGGCTGCCCTACGTCGGGCGCGGCGTCGCGGCCTCCGCGGTGGCGATGGACAAGCACCTCGCGAAGGTCGTCCTGCGCGACGCCGGGCTGGAGGTCCTCCCCCACGCGCGCTTCGAGCGTGACGCCTGGGAGCAGGACCCCGAGGCGGTCCAGCGCACCGCGCGCGAGCAGGGCGCCGACGTGATCGTGAAGCCGGCGACGCTCGGGTCCTCGGTCGGCGTCGGGCGCGCCCGCACCGACGAGGAGCTGCAGGACGCCCTCGAGCTGGCCTTCGAGCTCGACCGCCAGGTGATCGTCGAGCCGTTCGCGGCCGGCGCGCAGGAGATGAACGTCGCGGTCCTCGGGCG
>JALRCL010000116.1 GCA_023268575.1 Patulibacter sp. | reverse complement strand
CATTTTGCTGAGAAGGGAGAATATCTCTGGATTTTTGTTGATCTTATAAATAAAATTCGAGACAGCCATGCTGAAGGGACATGTTGCGCATTATTAGTACGATATTCGATTCGATCACATGTGCAGATATTTCGACATTTTGAGTTACCTCACCCTCCTGTAACATCGCACCCTTCCTCGTGCATTCCAGCGACAACCTCTGGGGCCGATCCTCCGAGGGCCGGTGGATCGAGGATCTCGGCCACGCGCCGGAGGACGACGTCTTCCAGCTCGTCACGCGCCCCGAGGACGCGCCCGACGAGGCCGAGGTCGTGACGATCACCTTCGAGCAGGGGGTGCCCGTCGCCATCAACGGCGCGGCGCTCGGCATCGTCGACCTCCTCGAGGAGGCCGCCCGCCTCGGTCGCAAGCACGGCGTCGGGATCCTCGACCACATCGAGGACCGGATCGTCGGCCTGAAGGTCCGCGACATCTACGAGATCCCGGCAGCGGCGATCATCCTGCCCGCCCACCGCGAGCTCGAGCGGCTCGTCGGCACGATCCACCAGAACCAGTTCAAGCCCGGCGTCGACCAGAAGTGGGCCTACCTCGTGTACGCCGGCCTCTGGTGGGAGCCGCTGCGCGAGGACCTGCAGGCCTACATCGAGCACGTGAACCGCCGGGTGACGGGCACGATCGGGCTGAAGCTCTACAAGGGCTCGGCGCGCGTGGTGACCCGCGAGTCGAAGAACGCCGTCTACGACGCGCAGCTGGCGACCTTCGCGGAGTCCGGCGGCCTCTTCGCGCAGGACGCCTCCCCCGGCTTCATCGAGCTGTGGTCGCTGCAGTCCCGCCTCGCGTGGCGCCTGGCGCACGGCGAGGGCAACACCGGAACCGGCACCGGGGACTGACCACGCGCTTGCGCGAGCGCGGCGCCGGGTACGGTTCGACCATGGGCAGCTCCGAGCGCGGCATGTACACCCTGCTGGGGTGGATCACCTGGCGGGTCGCCAAGTGGTACCTCGTGCGACGGCTGGGGCTGCAGCGCAAGCTCGCCAAGGGCGCGCTGGTGCTCGCCGGTACCGCGGCCGTCGGCGGCACGGCGCTCGTGATCCGCTCCCGGGCGTCGTCGGCCGGCGGGCCCCCGCGCCCGTGAGCGGCGCGGCCGCTCCGCCGGGTCCGGCACCGGGTGCAGGACCGCTGGCGCGCGCGGCCGAGCTCGAGCTGCGGCTCGCCGAGGCCCGCCGGGCGCAGGAGCTGGCGCAGCGCGCGCGGACGGACGCCGAGGTCGCGCTGGCCGAGGAGCGCCGGCGGGGCGCCGATCGCGAGCGCCGGCTCGGGGAGCTGCGCGCCGGCCTGCTCGAGCTCGCCGGCGACCTCGACGCGCTGCGCGAGGCCCTCGTGGCCGCCTCTGCGGAGGACGCGGGCGCGCCGCCCGCCGGGCCCGCGCTGGCCGGGGATCCGGCACGGCTGGGCGAGCTCGCGCGCGGCGCCCGCGAGCTCCTCGCCAGCGGTCGGATCGACGCCGCCGACGAGGTCATCCGCGGGCTCGAGTCCGCGGCCTCGCGGCTGCGCGAGGGCGCCGCGGGGCGCCCCGACTGACCGGCGGCGACCGGCGCACCGGGCGGCGTTTCCCGCACGTTGCGGACGTTTCCCGGCGGGACGCCGGGGGAGGGGCCCACCGTCCGCCTCGACGCCTAGCCTGGAGGGCGTGAGCTCCGGTCCCTGCGTCCACCTGCACGTCCATTCCGAGTTCTCGCTGCTGGACGGTCAACCGAACATCGGCAAGCTCGTGAAGCGGGCGGCCGAGCTCGACCAGCCGGCGGTCGCGCTGACCGATCACGGCGTGATGAACGGCACCGTCGAGCTCTACAAGTCGGCGAAGAAGGAGGGCATCAAGCCGATCATCGGCTGCGAGCTCTACCTCACCGACGACCACGCGTTCCGCGACGGCAAGCGCGAGATGAACCACCTGACCGTGCTCGCACGGGACCAGGAGGGCTACCGCAACCTCATGCGGCTCAGCTCGCTGGGCTACACGAAGGGCTTCCACCGCGGCAAGCCGGCGGTCGACTACGGGCAGCTCGCGGAGAACGGCGACGGCCTCATCGTCCTGTCGGGCTGCCTCGCGTCGCGGTTCTGCAAGCGCCTCGCCGACGGCAAGGTCGACGAGGCGCGCCAGCACGTCGACGACCTCTTCCAGGCCGTCGGCCAGGACAACGTCTACTTCGAGGTCCAGAAGAACAAGATCGCGCTCCAGGACGCCTGCAACGAGCAGATCGTCCGGATCGCGCGGGAGACGAACCGGCCGGTCGTCGGCACCGCCGACGTCCACTACCTGCGCCACGAGGACTACAAGACGCACCGCGCGATCCTCTGCGTCTCGACGCAGTCGACGCTGGCCAACCCGAAGATGGCCGATGCCTTCACGGACAACGTCTACTACCTGAAGTCCAACCAGGAGATGGCCGAGGACTTCGCGGAGTGGCCCGAGGCGATCCCCACGACGCTGGAGATCGCGGAGCGCTGCAACGTCGAGGTGCCGCTCGGGCAGACGCTGCTGCCGCGGTTCCTCCCCGAGGGCGAGGACGAGCAGGCCTACCTCCACGAGCGGGTCCAGGAGGGCCTGCGCGAGCGCTACGGCGACCCGATCCCGGGTGCGGCCCACGAGCGGGCGCAGATGGAGCTCGGCGTCATCAACCGGATGGGGTACGACGCGTACTTCCTCATCGTCTGGGACTTCATCCGGTGGGCGAAGGAGCGCGACATCCCCGTCGGTCCGGGCCGTGGCTCGGCCGCCGGGTCGATCATCGCCTACGCCCTGGGCATCACCGACCTCGACCCGCTGAAGTACGACCTGCTCTTCGAGCGCTTCCTCAACCCGGATCGCGTGTCGATGCCGGATATCGACATCGACTTCTCCGTCCGCGGTCGCGAGCGCGTGATCGAGTACGTCACGGAGAAGTACGGCCGCGAGCGGGTCGCGCAGATCGTCACCTTCGGCCGGATGCTGCCGCGCAACGCGACGAAGGACTCCGCGCGGATCCACGGGTTCGACTACGCGACGGGCGACCGGATCGCGAAGCTCGTGCCGGATCCGATCATGGGCAAGACCCCGCCGCTGGCGAAGCTCCTCGACGGCCAGGAGGCGCTGCCCGAGGGGCAGGAGCTGCGCCAGGCCTACGACAGCGATCCGGTCGCCAAGCAGGTCCTCGACACCGCGCTCGGGCTCGAGGGCAACGTCCGCGCGTTCGGCATCCACGCCGCCGCCGTCGTCATCTCGGACCGCGACCTCACGCAGGTCGTCCCGCTGCTGCTCTCCGACAGCCGCAAGGTCGACGAGGACGGCCGGAAGATCTACAACCAGGTCACGCAGTTCCCGATGGGGCCGATCGAGGAGCTCGGCCTGCTGAAGATGGACTTCCTCGGGCTGCGCAACCTCGACGTCATCGAGGATGCGCTGCAGATCATCGAGCAGTCGACCGGCGAGCGGATCGACATCGCGCAGGTCCCGCTCGACGACCGCAAGACCTACGAGATGCTCGCGCGCGGCGACTCGGTCGGCGTGTTCCAGTTCGAGTCCGAGGGCATGCGCAAGGCCCTGCGGCAGGTCGTGCCGACGGAGTTCGACGACCTCATCGCGCTCGTGGCGCTCTACCGCCCGGGCGCCATGGCGCAGATCCCGACCTACGCGGCGGGCAAGCACGACCCCGCCCAGATCCGGATCCCGGATCCGCGGCTGGCGCCGATCATCGGCCCGACGATGGGCGTCATCCTCTACCAGGAGCAGGCGATGTTGATCTCGCGTGCCCTGGCGGGATTCACGCCGGGTCAGGCGGACGACCTCCGCAAGGCGATCGGCAAGAAGAAGCGCGACAAGATGGCCGAGCTCGAGCCGGTCTTCCGGGAGGGCTGCCTGCAGTCGGGCACCGACCCGCAGGTCGTCGACTGGCTGTGGAAGACGAACGAGGCGTCGGCGGACTACTCGTTCAACAAGTCGCACGCCGCGTGCTACGGCCTCGTCTCGTACCGGACGGCCTGGCTCAAGGCGAACTACCCGGCCGAGTACATGGCCGCGCTGCTCTCGTCGGTGATGTCGACGAAGGACAAGGTCCCCTTCTTCCTCAACACCTGCGAGGACATGGGGATCGACGTCCTGCCGCCGGACGTCAACGAGTCCGACCACGAGTTCACCGTCCACGACGGCGCGATCCGGTTCGGGCTCGACGCGATCAAGGGCGTCGGCCACGGAGCGGTCGAGGCGATCAAGGCCGCCCGCGAGGAGCGGCCGTTCACGTCGCTCTGGGACTTCTGCGAGCGGGTCGACCATCGCGCCGTCAACGGCAAGGCGCTCGACTCGCTCATCCGCTGCGGCGCGTTCAGCTCGACCGGCGCGTCCCGCCAGGGGATGCTCGCGGTCGTCGACGACGCCCAGGCGGCCGGCAAGAAGGTCCAGCAGGATGCCGCGGCCGGCCAGGGCTCGATCTTCGACCTCGGCGGCTTCGGGGACGCGCCCGACCCCGCGCAACCGGCCGCCGGGGGATCCTCCGTCGCCCACCCGCCGATCCCGGCGGGCGAGTTCGACCAGCGCGAGCTCCTCGCGATGGAGAAGGAGGTCGTCGGGCTCTTCCTCTCCGCCCACCCGCTGAAGGAGGTCCGCGACGCGCTCGCGAGCAAGACCACCTGCGGGCTCGTGGACCTGCGCACGCAGCAGCACGACAGCTGGGTCGAGGTCGGCGGCATCGTCTCGGAGATCCGCCGGATGACGACCCGCAAGGGCGACATGATGCTGCGCGGCACGCTCGAGGACAGCGACGGCGGCGTCGACCTCGTCGTCTTCCCGAAGTCCGCGCCCGAGCTCGAGCCGATCCTCGGCCAGGACGAGGTCGTGCTCGTGCGCGGCCGCGTCGACCTGAAGGACCCCGAGCGCCCGGCCGTCCTCGTGCAGACGGCCAAGCCGTTCCGCCCGAGCGAGAAGGAGCTGGCGAAGGCCCAGGGCGCCGCCGACGCCCGCCGGGCCGAGCGGGCCGCTGCGGCGGCTCCGACCGAGCTGCACCTCCGCGTGGACGCACGGCGGGTGCTCGCCAGCGCCCTCGATCGCCTCGGTCACCTGCTGCGCGATCACGAGGGCGAGGTCGCCGTCGTGCTGACCGTCGAGACCTCCGCCGGCCTGCGGACGATGCGCCTGGGGCCCGAGCACCGCGTGACGCCGAGCCCGACGCTGCTCGTCGAGCTGCAGCGGCTCTTCGGGGAGCACGCGCTGGAGCCGGCGGCCGCCGCGCCGCCGGTGGCCGCGGGCGCCCCGGAGCCGGTCGCCGCCTGAGCCCGCTCGGGCCGCGGCGCGCGACGGCCGCGGGGCGAGCACCCGCCGGCCCGCGCCGGCGGCGTCGTGGCCCGCTCCGGGACGCCGCGATCGGTCATCCGTCGATCGGGGGAGCTCGCGCGTGGGGAACGCGGCGGACCGGCCGACCCCTGACGGGAGCCGCGGAGAGCCCGCGAGCCGTTCCTCGACAGGAGTCCCGATGTCCGTCCCCGCTCGCCGTCCCCTCGCCCTAGTCACCGCCGCGGCCTGCTTCGCCGGCACGGTGGCGCCCGTCGCGGCGTCGGCCGCCGCGACCCCGGTCTCGCCGCCGCCGGCGTCGACCCGCGGCCTGCTCGACGGCCTCGGCTCGATCCTCGGCCTCGTCACGGCACCGGTCGCCGCCATCATCCAGGGGACCGTCGGGAGCAGCGGGATCCTCCCGAACGTCCTGCCGCCGGCGCTCGTCGACAGCTTGACCGGCGCGCTGACGTCGCTCGGCTCCGGCGACATCGAGAGCCTCGTGAAGGTCCTGTCGCCCGACCAGCTCGGACAGCTGCTCACGAGCACCGTCTCGTCGGTGCAGCCGGTGCTCAACGGGCTCGTCGGGGTCGTCAACGACCTCGTCCTGAAGCCGGTCACCGCGGTCGCCGACAACGCCCTGGGTCAGCTCAGCCAGCTCCTCGCGCTCGGGATCCCGACCGACGTCGGAACCCTCGACGCGCTGGCGTCGCTGCTGGACGGCGTCTCGGCGCTGCTGGCGAACTCCGGGATCGCGGCGCTGCCGATCATCGGCCCGCTGGCGGCCCAGCTCGGCAAGGTCGCCGCGGACCTGCCGATCGGTACCGCGAAGACGGCGGCCGAGCGCGCGGCGGCGACGGCCGCGACGGCGGCCGTCGCCCAGCTCACGCCCGCGCAGCTCCAGGCGCTGATCGCCATGCTCACCGGCAAGGGCGCCGGGGTCGTCTCCGCGCCGCTCGGCGGGGGCGCGAGCAAGCCGGCTGCGGGCGGCGCCGCCAAGGCGATGCCGCGCGCGACGCTCTCGAAGCTCCGGATCACGAAGAGCCGCAAGCAGATCCGCTTCTCCGTCACCTGCCCGGCGTCGGCGCCGACGGCCTGCCTGGTGGCGCCGAAGGTCACGGCCCGTGGCCGCAGCGTCCGCGCGTCGGCCACCACGGTGCGGCCCGGCGCGACGAAGACGCTCAAGGCGAACGTCACGGCGAGCCTGCGCAAGGCGCTGAAGCGCTCCGGCGGCAAGGTCGTCGCCCGCGTCGCCACGACCGGCTCGACGAAGGGCGCGGTCTCGCGGACGCTCACCGTCCGCAAGGCCTCCTGACCCGCGCGTCCGCGGGTCCCGGCCGGCTCGGGACGCGGCCACGCGGCTGCGCGCAGCGGGGGCGCGCGGCGCGTGGCGCCGTCCCGGCCTAGCCTTCGGCGCATGCGCGTGCGCTTCGCTCCCTCGCCGACCGGTGCCCTGCACATCGGCGGCGCCCGGACCGCCCTCTACAACTGGCTCATGGCCCGCGGCGGCGGAGGACGGATGCTCCTGCGGATCGAGGACACCGACCGCGAGCGCTCGACGCCGGAGAACGTCGAGCAGATCCTCGACGCGTTGCGGTGGCTGGGCATCGACTGGGACGACGCCGAGGGCACCGAGGGCGGCATCGCGTTCCAGACCCGTCACGAGCCGCGCCACCGGGCCGTGATCGAGCAGCTCCTCGCCGAGGGCAAGGCGTACCGCTCCCACGCGAAGGCCGACGACGTGAAGGCCTACAAGGAGCGGCTGGGCGCCGACCGCGGCTTCCGCGGGGCCGACGAGCCGACGCGGGCCGCCCACGACGACACGACCGCCGCGGTGCGCCTCGTGGTCCCGGAGGGCGAGACGGTCGTGCGCGACCTCATCCGCGGCGACACGACCTTCCGCAACGTCCACCTCGACGACCCGGTCATCGCGCGCGGCGACGGCTCGCCGCTCTACAACCTCGCGGTCGCGGTCGACGACCTCGACGCGGGGATCACGCACGTCGTCCGCGGCGAGGACCACCTCTCCAACACGCCGAAGCAGCTGCTCGTCCTGCAGGCGCTCGGCGCCGACCCGCCGCAGTACGCGCACCTGCCGTTGCTCCACGGCCCCGACGGCAAGAAGCTCTCCAAGCGCCACGGCGCGGCGTCCGTCCAGGAGCTGCGCGACGCCGGGTACCTCGCCGATGCCGTCATCAACTACCTGGCGCTGCTCGGCTGGGGCGACGAGGACGACGAGACGATCCTCAGCCGCGCCCAGCTGCAGGAGCGCTTCGACGTCTCGCGCGTCTCGAAGAACCCGGCGCGCTTCGACGAGCAGAAGCTCCGGTGGATGAACGGCCGCTACCTCCGGGCCCAGGGGCTCGACGAGCTGACCGCGACGATCGCCGAGCACCTGCGACGCGCCGGGCACGGCGACGCGATCGCCGGCCGCGAGGACCTCCTGCGCACCGCCGTCGAGATCAGCCAGGAGAAGATCCAGACCGTCCAGGACCTCTGGCCCCTCGCCGGGTTCCTCTTCACCGGCCCCGTCGACGATCCCAAGGCGCGGGAGAAGTGGCTCGGGGAGGCGCACCGCGAGCATCTCGCGGCGGCCCGCGAGGCGCTCGCCTCCGTCGAGCCGTTCACGGTCGAGGCGGTCGACGCCACGCTGCGCGAGCTCGTGGGCACCCGGGGGGCGAAGGCGAAGGACGTGTTCCAGCCCGTCCGCGTGGCGCTCGCCGGGACCGCCGTCTCGCCCGGGGTCTTCGAGTCCGTGGTCGCGCTCGGCCGCGACGAGACGCTGCGCCGCATCGACGCCGCGCTCGCCGCGGGCTGAGGCTCCGGAGGGACCGGCCTCGCGTGCCCGGGCTCGCACCCCGGGCACCGGACGGACGAGCGGGAACCGACGTTCGTCCGGCCAGCCGGCCGACGGCCGCCGGGTGGTCCGGTGGCCAGCCGTACGACGCGGCCAACGAAGGGTCGAGGCGATGCGGACGGTGTCCGCGGGCGGCGGTGGATCGGGCGTCCAGGCAATCGGACTCAAGTCGACGAGCCGACCTGCCGATACGTCCAGTGACACGTCACCGACTGCGACTCCGACCGTGCGATCCAACACCACCCTCACCCCGCCCGTCTCCGGCCTCGGCGGCTCCTCCGCCCGTGGCCGCTCGACCGTCGGCTCGGTGCCCACGCGACCCAACGAGCAGCACGGCCGACGGCTCACCGCCGCGTTCGAGGCGCTCGAGGGGTTCCCGGCGATCGGCGAGTCGCAGACGCGCGTCCTCGCCGCGCTCGACGCGGACCCGATCGACACCTCCGCGCTCGTCGCGGCCGTCGAGACCGACCTCGGCCTCGGCCTCGCCGTCCTGCGCCTCGCGAACCGCCTCGATACCGGCGCCTCCGGCCGCGTCAGCTCGATCCCGGCCGCGATCGAGGCGGTGACGCCGCCCTCGCTGCGCGTCCTGGCCGAGCGCACGCGGACGGTGGACTTCTTCGACCGCTCCGGCGGCTGGGGCCGCGAGGCCGATGGCTACCGCCGGCACGTCGCCGCCGTCCAGGGCGCCGTGCAGCGGGTCGCCGCCGTCGTCGACGACGTCGACGTCGACGTGCTCTCCGCGGCCGCGCTGTTGCACGACGTCGGCAAGCTCGTCCTGCGCCACGCGCACCCGGGCTACCCGGACAAGCTCCTGTCGCCCGAGGCGACGCCGGAGGAGCGGCTCGTCGCCGAGCGCCGCGAGCTCGGTGTCGACCACGCCCTCGTCGGCGGCGTGCTCATGCGCCGCTGGGGTCTGCCGCGGGAGCTCGCGCGGCTCGTCGAGCGCCACCACGCGGAGGAGAGCGACCGCGACGTCGCGATCCTGCGCCTCGCCGACCTGCTCGCCCATCACGCGCAGGGCGACGAGGTCTCCCCGCAGGTCCTCATGCGCGTCGCGCGCAGCGTCGGCATCGAGGCGCCCGCGGTCCGCGGCCTGCTCTACGACCAGGCCCTCCCGGGTCCTCGTCGGGCTCGCGGTGCCGCCCCGTGCCCCCTGTCGGGTCGCGAGATGGAGGTGCTCAAGCGCCTCGCCGCCGGCCGCGTCTACAAGCAGATCGCCAGCGAGCTCGGGCTCTCGACGAGCACGGTGCGGACCCACCTGCACAACATCTACGGCAAGCTCGGCGCGGTCGACCGCGCCCAGGCGGTGCTCATCGCCGTCGAGCGCGGCTGGCTCTAGGACCCGACCGATCAGCGTGGGCGGCTCGGTGCCGCCCGCTGTCGCCATGCGGCGGCGAGCAGGAGCGTGCCCACCACGATCCCGCCGCTGTCGATGAGGACGTCGACCGGGGTGCCGTGGCGCCCCGGGACCG
>JALRCL010000099.1 GCA_023268575.1 Patulibacter sp. | reverse complement strand
GGCGACGACGCCACGGATGGTGAGGCGACCCGTTCCCCTCCCCGAGGAGTCCCGATGTCCAAGAACCTCCGTCTCTCCCTCGCCGGCGTCGCCGCCGTCACCGCGCTCGCGGTCGCCCCCGCGGCCGGGCAGGCGGCCGCGGTGACCGCGGGCGGCGGCACCACGACCGTCCGCCTGACGTCGGCCACCACGAAGGGCCTCACCGCCCTGGGCGTGCAGGCGAGCCCGATCTCCTCCGCGAAGGCGTCGAAGGGCGGGATCGCGTTCCCGATCACCGGTGGCCGGATCGACGACCGCACCGGCGCCGGCAGCCTCGATCACGCCGGCGGGCTGCGGCTGCGCAAGGGCTCGGCGCAGATCGCCTTGCGCGACTTCCGGCTGAAGGTCGGCAAGCGTTCGACGCTCTCGGCCCGCGTGGGCACGGCGCGCGTCACGGTCTTCCGCCTCTCGACGAGCCGCGCGCGGATCAGCCGCTCGGGCCTCCAGACGCGCGTCTCCGGCGTGCGGGTCCAGCTCTCGTCCGTCGGCGCGGCCGCGCTGAACCGGACGTTCCACGTCCACGCGTTCCGCGCCGGCCAGACGATCGCGACGGCGTCGGCGGCCGTGACGCCGCGCACGATCGCGCTGCGGGGTCGAGACACCGCGCTCACCCTCGATCCGTCGACCGCCGCCGCGCTCTCCGGGCTCGGCGTGCAGGTCGCCCCCGCGGGCGCGGCCCGCCTCGACGGCGGCGCCGTCCGCTTCCCGATCAGCGGTGGCAGCGTGAACGCCGCCACGTTGGCGGGGCGGATCGACCACCGCGGCGGGCTGCGGCTCTCCGCGGGCTCGACGGCCGTGACGCTCGACCAGCCGCGGATCTCGCTCGGCAGGACGAACAGCCTCAGCGCGCTGATCGGCACGACGCGCACGACGATCGCCGACCTCGACCTCGGCGCTGCGAAGACCGCGACGTCGGGTCGTCGGATCACCGTCTCGGGCGTCGCGGTGCGGCTCAACGCGACCGCCGCGTCGGCCCTGAACAGCGCGTTCGGCACGACCGCGCTGACGCCCGGCACCCCGCTCGGGACCGCCACGGTCACCGCCGAGGCGCGTTGATCGCGCGCGGGCGCGGGGTCTGCCCCGCGCCCGCCCCGACCGCGCTCGAGGGTCAGCAGGTCCGCAGCGGCGTCGGTGCCGCGTGCTGCTCCGTCGCGAAGAGGACGTTCACCGGCATGCCGAGGTCGGTCAGCTCGTGGACGAGACCCGCGAGGTCCAGCGGCGGCGCGGGCCGGCCGTCCGGCGTCAGCGCCCAGCACTGGCGGGTGAAGCGCAGGACGCCCGACGTCGCGAGCACCGGGGCCGCGTTCCAGCGGCGACCGCGGAGGGGGCCGTCGAGGAACGCCCGCAGCGCCGGGTCCAGCGCCCCGCGCCGGTCGGAGACGGCCGCCGGGACTTCGATCTCGCCGACGTACCCACGCGGGGTCGCGTCGAAGCCCGGGCCGCGCGTCGCCTGGCGGATCGCCTCGGCGAGGTGCAGGCGCAGGTCGATCGCCTGGCCGCTCGGCGCGCGCACGCGCAGCGTCGCCGGCGAGCACGCCACCGACATGTCCGGGACCTCGAGCCGCACCGCGCCCGCCGCGCCGCGATAGGCGCGCACGTCCGGCGCGCCGAGCGGCGCGTCGGCGGCGGCCTGGGGCAGCGGGCGCCCGTGAAGCCGTCCGCCCGTGCGAACCCAGCGCCAGCGCTCGCCGTCCACGGACTTCTGCCAGACGCCGACCCGGCCGCGCGCGTCGCGGCCCTCGACCCGCAGCAGGCGCTGCGGCTCGT
>JALRCL010000058.1 GCA_023268575.1 Patulibacter sp. | reverse complement strand
CCAACGACTCGAGTCACCCACGACGAGATCCCAGTCCCCAACGACTCGAGTCACCCACAACGAGATCCCAGTCCCAGACGACTCGAGTCGTCCGGGACGGTGTCCGGGCGCCATCGGACGCGGTCCTCGCCCAGGGACCGGGCGACGGCGGCGCGACGGGCCCCGTCGGCGTGCCCCCGTCGCCGCGCCGCGAGGCAGGGCGGCGGGGGCACGGGGCGCGTCAGGCCGCGTCGATCGCGCGGTCGGCGACGATCGCGCGCCGGCGGCGGTGCAGGCGCCAGCCGAGGCCACCGAGGAGCCCGAGCGGGACGAGGAAGACCCCGACGAGGAGGAGCACCGCGCCAGCGACCTCGGCGATCCGCCCGGCGTCGGACAGCGCGTCCCCGATCCCCCAGCGCCCGTCGTCGGCCGGGGGCGGAAGGACGGCCTCGTTCGTCGTCGCCGTCGTCACGCGTAGGGCGATCCTCGCGCTGTCGGTCTGCTGGCGCAGGCTGCGCCGCTGGGCCTCCAGGCCGGCGATCTCGTTCGTGAGCAGCCGCAGCTCGCGGCGCAGCGCGGCGCGCCGGGACGCGCTCTCGGCCCGGGCGAGCTGCAGTCGCAGCGACGAGCGGTCCGCCCGGCGGTCCTTGAGCTGGTCGTCGAGCGACGCGGCGCGCTGGGTGACGTCCTCGTTGCGGCGCTCGAGCCGCACGAGCTCGCCGATCCGCGAGAGCTCCCCGACGGTGGCGTCGAGGCGGGCCGTCGGGACGACGAGCTGGAACGTCGCGCTCGGCCTGCTGGCCCGCTCGCGGACCTCGGACGAGCCGACGTAGCCGCCGGCGTCCTGGACGATCCGGGTGATCCGGTCGGTCGCGCGGCCGACGTCGCGCCGGCCGACGCGGACGGTCTGCTCGATGTCGCGGACGACCTGGCGCTGGCGAGAGCGCAGCTCGCCGCTCGTCGCGCCACCGGCCGGGGGCACCGGCGGCACGATCCGCGCGGAGCGATCGGACTGCCGCCCGGACCGGGGGGCAACCGACGGCGCCGCCGCGGAGGCGCCCGCCGCGTGCTCCGCGTCCCCGCCGCCGGCCCGGTCGAGCTCGCCGGACCGGCTCTCCTCCGTCAGCGACTCGGCCGTCGAGCTCCGCTGCTTCGACTGGGCGACGCCGTCCGAGATCGCCATCGACTGCATCTCGCTGCCGCCACCGCGCTCGCCGAGCAGGACGACCGCCGGCACCGCGACGACGGCCGCGACGACGAGCGCGACCGCCGGCTTCCAGCTCGCCGGACCCCGCCAGCGAGCGAGCAGGCCGCCGGGCGGTCGCGGCGTGATCGGCGGTCGCGCACCGGACGCGGGGGGCGGATCGGCGACCTCGGGCGACGTCCGGCCGTCGGCGGACGTGGCGCCCGCACGGCGGCGTCCGAGCCGCCCACCGGCGGCGGGCGCGCGAGCAGCCTCCTGCCGGGCCGCGTCGGCCACGCGGAGGTCGAGACGCTCGCGGGCGCCGGGGTCGAGGGCGGGCTTGTCGGCCGCCACGGCGGCGACGAGCAGCGACAGCTCGGCGTCGACGTCGTCGGCGCCGGCGAGGGCCGCGTCGAGGGCATCGAGCTCGGCGACGACCTCGGGGGACAGCGGGGTCTCACGCTTCCACATGGCAGGCCTCCCTCAGGCGGGTCAGGATCCGGTGCAGGCGGCTGCCGACGTTCGTCGGCGACAGCTCGAGGACGCGGGCGATCTCGGCGTTCGAGAGCCCGGCGTGGAACTTCAGGGCGACGAGCTCGCGGTCGCGGCCCGGCAGCGACGCGATCGCCGCGGCGACCGAGGCGTTGCGGGCCGCGCGCTCGTCGCTCTGGACGACGAGCTCGGCCGGATCGGGCTGCCGCTCGTCGACGGGGTCGTGCGTCAGGGCGGCGCCCGTGCTTCCGCGTCGCAGCTCGTCGATCGCGGCGTTGCGCGCGATCGTGAACAACCAGGCCCGCGGTGACCCGCGCCGGTCGTCGAAGCGCCCCCGGCGCGCGAGGGCGCGCTCGAAGGCGATGGCGACGACGTCCTCGGCGAGGGTCGGATCGCGCACCACCGTCCGCACGTAGGCGTAGAGGTCGTCGGCGCAGGAGCGGTACAGCGCCTCGACGTCCATCGTTCTCCGGCGGGGGGTGGGCAGCGCGAGCGTGGCGGTCGCGGTCTCGCTCATGGGGACACTACGGGCCACCTCCGGATCCGTCACGCCGCGTGATCGCTCGCCGTCTCCGGGCCGCGCCCGAACCGCGGTGCCGCCCGGGTCGCGGCGGCGCTCGCGGGAGGCGGGCGAGGGCGCCGCCGGCCGCGGGTAGCCCGGCGCC